>JAYSXB010000257.1:0-3203 GCA_043717775.1 Arenimonas sp. | reverse complement strand
GAAGTCTTTCGCCTTTCATAACGCGGTATTGTTTACCGCCAGTGATTACAACTGCGTACATGACCGGAATTCCTCTGTAGTTATTTTGGAAACACCTGCCCGAGGTCGCGGGACAGGGGCGGAATTATGAGGCAAAAAGGCTTGTGTTTCAATAGCTTCGTGTGAAAAACGGGGCTGGGGACTGGGGTTTTGGGGCTGGATTCGGTGAAACTGAGCGCTTTATTGCAATATTGACGAGTCTCTGCCGCTCAGGCTGGGCGAGAATGAGCGGCTGTAGATTTTAGCCCCCAGCCCCAAACCTTCAGCCCCTGCCGCACAAACAGTCACAAGCCCCCGACACGGCTCTGCTAAACTTGCGTGTTACCCCAAACCTTCCTGGCGCATGAAAAACATTAATATTCGCGGTGCTCGCACCCACAATCTTAAAAATATTGATATCGACCTGCCGCGCGACAAGCTGATTGTCATTACCGGCTTGTCGGGTTCGGGCAAAAGTTCGCTGGCGTTTGACACCATTTACGCCGAAGGCCAGCGCCGTTATGTCGAATCGCTGTCGGCTTATGCAAGGCAATTCCTGTCGGTAATGGAAAAACCCGATGTCGATCATATCGAAGGTTTGTCGCCCGCCATTGCGATCGAGCAAAAAGCGACCTCGCATAATCCGCGATCAACGGTCGGCACCATTACCGAAATTTATGATTACCTTCGTTTGCTATACGCCCGCGTGGGTTCACCGAAATGCCCTGATCATGGCTTTCCACTCGAAGCACAAATAGTCAGCCAAATGGTCGATGCCGTTCTAGCACTGCCGGAAGACACCCGCTTAATGTTGCTTGCGCCGGTAATCCGCGAGCGCAAGGGCGAGCATGTGCAGGTGTTTGAGCAGTTGCGCGCACAAGGATTTGTGCGTGTACGCGTGAACGGCGCGCTGTATGAAATTGACCAGGTTCCGGCTTTGGGCCTGAGAAATAAACACACGATTGAAGCGGTGATAGATCGCTTCAAGCCACGTGCGGATATTAAACAGCGCTTGGCAGAAAGTTTTGAAACTGCCCTGAAGCTGGGCGATGGTTTGGCGTCGGTCATGGAAATTGATAACGACAAAGCCGCACCGATTTTATTCTCGTCGAAATTTTCCTGTCCGGTCTGCGACTTTTCATTGCCAGAACTGGAGCCACGTTTATTTTCGTTCAACTCACCGATGGGCGCCTGCCCGTCTTGCGACGGTCTGGGCATCAAGGATTTCTTTGACCCATCGCGCGTTGTCGTGCATCCGGAATTAAGTTTATCCGCCGGTGCTGTGCGGGGCTGGGATCGACGCAATGCGTATTATTTCCAGTTGATTGCATCGCTCGCCAAACATTATGCCTTCGATGTCGATACGGCTTGGCAAAAATTACCAGAAAAAATTCGTCAGGCCATATTATTTGGCAGTGGCGAAGAAATCATTTCGTTTACTTATTTAACCGAGTCTGGCGGACGCACGCAACGCAAACATAAATTCGAAGGTATTGTTCCGAATCTGGACCGGCGTTTTCGTGAAACCGAATCGCAAGCGGTCAAAGAAGAACTGTCAAAATACATTAGTGTGCAGCCCTGCCCGACCTGTAATGGTGCGCGTTTGAATAAAGCTGCCCGAAGCGTAACGGTGGCCAATAAAACCTTGTCGGAAATTACCCGCTGGCCGATTGATGAAACCATCGCGTTCTTTTCCACATTAAAACTCAGTGGCTGGCGCGGCGAAATCGCAGTCAAAATCGTCAAGGAAATCCATGATCGCCTGCGCTTCTTGATGGATGTTGGCCTGGATTATCTAACACTGGAACGCAAAGCCGATTCCCTGTCGGGCGGTGAAGCACAACGCATTCGTTTGGCCTCACAAATCGGCGCCGGATTAGTTGGCGTTATGTACGTGCTCGATGAACCTTCCATTGGTTTGCATCAGCGTGACAATGAACGCCTACTCGGAACACTGACGCGTCTGCGTGACATGGGCAATACCGTAATCGTGGTGGAACATGATGAGGATGCCATTCGTTTGGCCGATCATGTGGTGGATATTGGCCCCGGTGCTGGCGTGCATGGTGGCGAAATTATTGCGCAGGGGACCATTGCTGATATTTTAAAAGCACCACGCTCGTTGACCGGAGCGTATTTATCTGGCCGCATGAAAATAGAAATTCCAAAAGTGCGCCACAAAGCAAAACCAAAAATGTCGCTGAAATTATTGGGTGCAAGCGGCAATAATTTAAAGAATGTCGATCTTGAAATTCCGGCAGGTCTGTTTGTTGCCATTACCGGCGTATCGGGCTCGGGCAAATCCACTTTAATTAATGACACGCTGTACCACATTGCGGCGAATGAATTAAACGGCGCCTCGCATACTATTTCGCCTTATCGTGAAGTACAGGGCATCGACCTGTTCGATAAAGTGGTCGATATTGATCAATCACCGATTGGCCGCACGCCACGCTCGAATCCGGCCACTTACACGGGTTTATTCACACCTCTGCGTGAATTATTCGCACAAGTTCCCGAAGCACGTGCACGTGGCTATTCGCCGGGCCGTTTCAGTTTCAATGTTCGCGGCGGCCGTTGCGAAGCCTGTCAGGGCGATGGCTTGATCAAGGTGGAAATGCATTTTCTGCCGGACGTGTATGTACCCTGCGATGTTTGTCACGGCAAGCGCTACAACCGCGAGACGCTGGAAATTTTATACAAGGGCTATAACGTCCACGAAATTTTGCAAATGACGGTGGAAGACGCACTCAAATTATTCGACGTGGTTCCCACGCTGGCAAGACAACTGGAAACGTTGATGGATGTCGGCTTGAGTTATATCAAGCTGGGCCAAAGCGCGACCACCTTGTCAGGTGGCGAAGCACAACGGGTAAAATTATCGAAAGAATTATCGCGCCGGGATACCGGACAAACTCTTTACATTCTGGATGAGCCCACCACCGGGCTGCATTTCCATGATATTGAACATTTATTGGCCGTGCTGCATAAGCTCCGCAATGACGGCAATACCATTGTGGTGATTGAGCACAATCTGGACGTGATAAAAACTGCCGATTGGATTATTGATATGGGCCCTGAGGGCGGCCATCGCGGCGGACAAATTATCGCGCAAGGCACGCCGGAAGAGGTTGCGCAAAATCCTGCATCGCATACTGGTCGCTTCCTGGCGAAAATGCTCGCAG
>JAYSXB010000256.1:0-3220 GCA_043717775.1 Arenimonas sp. | reverse complement strand
TTTTTGCCAATGCACCGACGCGCAGATACTTCACTAACATCAAAATATTTCCTTGGTTGCCGTAGCGATAAGAACAATAAACCCTGACGTTACGTCATGTGCAAGTGCGTAGCCCGGGTGATGGCTCCATCTCACCCCGGGTTAGATTGTCGAATTCCCCGGGTCGGTAGAGCGTGACCCGGGCTACGATCAAATTCTTCCAAGCATCTCGAGCACTGCACGGCTACCGAAATACGATAACAGCAGCAAGCCCATTGCAATCAAGGTTAAGCGCACGGCACGCGGGCCGCGCCAGCCGTAGCGCCAGCGGCCGAATAATAAACCGGCAAATACAATCCAGGACAAAACCGAAAGCACAGTTTTATGCCACAAATGTTGCGCCATCATATTGTCAACGAACAGCATGCCGGTGACAAGAACAAAAGTCAGCAAGACGAAACCGACACCGACGGTGCGGAATAATAGAGTTTCAAGATGCACAAGCGGTGGCAGGGCTCGCAACCAGCCATGAATTTTACGATTGCGCAAAGCACGTTCCTGGAACCACAGCATCAATGCAAGCAAAGATGCAATTGCCAGCGTTGCGTAGGCCAATAAGGCCAGCATGGCGTGCATCAATAATTGCCAGCTTAGTGTTTCCGGTTTGTTGTCGCCGAAGAAAAATAAACTGACGACAAAAATGGCCGCCAATGGAAACACCACAATTCCCAGAGCCTGTAGTCGCTGATTCACTGAAACACTCGTGGTCAGTGCTGCCATTCCTAGGCTGACGAGAGAAAGCGCGGCAAAAAAATGCAGTTGCAATCCGCTGCCATTCACAACTTCAAGAATATGCACCAGGGCATGGCAAAGCACAGCGTTTACGGCCAGAAAAAATGCGGTCTTATTCGGCACGGCGGCGTCGGGCTCTGCGCGGCTGAGCAAGACGCCCGCCGAGGAAAGGTAAAGCAGGGCTGCAAGGAAGGTAAATATCATGCTGCAAGTGTCGCATGTTCAGCCAAGCCTGAGAACGCAGGGCCGGAAAAACCGCTCTGCTGGGCTATAATTGCCTACCTTTTAGAACCTCCGGAAGCACCATGTTTGAGTCACTTACCCAGCGTCTTTCCAGCACCTTGCAGAATTTGCGTGGTCGCGGTCGTTTAAGCGAAGACAATATTAAAGAGTCCTTGCGTGAAGTACGCATCGCCTTGCTGGAAGCCGACGTGGCATTGCCGGTGGTGATGGCCTTGATCGAAAGTATCAAAGTCCGCGCGATTGGTCAGGATGTAATGACCAGCCTTACCCCGGGGCAGGCGCTGATTAAAGTCGTGCATGATGAAATGGCGGCAGTGATGGGTTCGCAGGCTAGCGATTTGAATTTGAATGTGCCTGCTCCGGCCGTGATTCTGATGGCAGGTTTGCAAGGTGCCGGTAAAACCACCACGGTCGGCAAGCTGGCAAAATTCCTGAAAGAAAAACGCAAGAAAAAAGTGATGGTGGTTAGTTGCGACGTTTATCGTCCTGCCGCTATTCAACAATTGGAAACATTGGCCAAGCAATCGGGTGCGATATTTTTTGCATCGAATGCCAATCAAAATCCGGTCGATATTGCCCGCGCCGCCATTGATGATGCCCGTAAAAGTTATGTCGATGTTTTGATTGTCGATACAGCCGGTCGTTTGGCGATTGACGAAGCGATGATGCAGGAAATAAAAGCCCTGCATGCCGCGATTTCGCCGGTCGAAACCTTGTTTGTGGTTGATGCCATGACCGGCCAGGATGCCGCGAATACCGCGAAAGCCTTTGCCGATGCATTGCCATTGACTGGCGTTGTGTTGACCAAGACCGATGGTGATGCACGCGGTGGTGCGGCTTTGTCGGTTCGCCACATTACCGGGCAGCCGATCAAGTTTGTCGGTGTTGGCGAGAAACTCGATGGTCTGGATATTTTTCATCCGGATCGTGCCGCCAGTCGTATTCTGGATATGGGCGATGTGCTTAGCTTGGTCGAACAAGTGCAATCGCAAGTGGATCAGCAAAAGGCCCAGAAATTTGCCGAGAAAGTCGCCAAGGGCAAGAAGTTTGATCTGAACGATATGCGTGACCAGCTCGAGCAAATGGAAAATATGGGCGGCCTGTCGGGCCTGATGGATAAATTGCCGGGTATGTCGCAAGTACCCGATCATGTGAAATCGCAAATGACCGGCAAGGAAATGCCGCGTATGGTTGCCATTATTAATTCAATGACGAAAAAAGAACGTCGTAATCCAGCTTTGCTGAATGGTTCGCGCCGCGCGCGGATTGCCCGAGGCTCGGGCACCACGCCGGCCGATGTGAACAAATTGCTCAAGCAATTCCAGCAAATGGAAAGCATGATGAGCAAGCTGGCAGGCGGCGGTATGAAAGGCATGATGCGCACCATGAAAGGCATGATGGGCGGTGGTGGGTTTCCCGGTGGTGGTGGGTTTAGGCGTTAGTTGGTGATGAAGGTCAGTGACGTCCTGCGCTTGCTGCAAGAAGATGGCTGGTTTCTGGTAGCCACACGTGGCAGCCATCGACAATTCAAGCACTCTGTTAAGTCAGGTCGCGTTACAATTCCGGGCAAGCCAAGTGACGATCTCGCGCCAAGAACGCTTAACAGTATTTAGAAACAAGCCAGTCTGAAGAGGTAATTCAAATGCGCTACGCCATCGTTATTGAACAAGCTGAGGCTAATTTTTCGGCTTATGTGCCGGATCTGCCGGGTTGCATTGCAACGGGTCAAAATATGGAAGAAGTGGAGCGCGAGATTCGTGAAGCCATTGTTTTTCATCTTGAGGGGCTGCGTGAAGATGGCCTGGTAATCCCGCCATCGGTAAGCGTTGTTGAGTATGTGGACGTTGCTGCTTAAGCAGCAGTTTTGGGCTTTGTAGCCCCGTTTTATTTGGCTTTTTACGGACGAACCAGCTTTTAGACTTCCCCGACAGCCATTTCCCCGCTATAATCTCCGGCTCACCGGCGGCTAGACTTTACTGTTTGCCACCCATTCACCCTAGAAAGTAGAGCAAATTATCATGGTCAAGATTCGCCTGGCCCGCGGTGGCGCCAAAAAGCGTCCCTTCTATCACGTTGTTGTGACCGATCAGCGCAATAAGCGCGATGGTCGTTCCATTGAGCGCGTGGGTTATTACAACCCGGTTGCCCAAGGTCAAGAAAAACGCGTTGAACTTAATCTTGAGCGTATCAAGCATTGGGTTTCGCA
>JAYSXB010000255.1:0-1201 GCA_043717775.1 Arenimonas sp. | reverse complement strand
TTTAACGCGTTGGCTTTGGTGCGCGATTTTGCATTTCGTGATTTTGCCGATTCGCTCCAGCATTGTGGCAAAGAAATATGCCAGCGTTTGGCGCGACGATGGCTCGCCATTATTGGCATTGAGTAAAAAACTGCGCGACGCCGTTCAGGCGCAATGCCCTGATTACAACGTGCAACTGGCTATGCGTTACGGAAATCCGTCGGTGACTTCGGTGTTGCGCGAAGCGCAGGCGCGCGGCATGACACGGCTCGTCGTGCTGCCTTTGTATCCACAATATTCGGCCAGCACGACCGCTTCAAGCCATGATGCGGTGATGAAAGAATTGCAAACCTGGCGCCTGATGCCGGAGCTGCGCCTGATCAATGATTATCACGATAATAGCGAATGGCTCGATGCCATTGAAGCCAGTATAGAAAACCATTGGGACTTGCATGCCCGTGCTGAAAAAATACTGTTTTCGTTTCACGGTTTGCCGCAACGCTTTATTCGCGATGGCGACCCGTATGCCGCACAATGCGAAGCCAGCGCAAAAAAAATTTCCACCCGTCTTGGTTTGGATGAAGACCAATGGCTGCTGACCTATCAATCGCGTTTTGGCCGCGAGCCTTGGCTGCTTCCTGCAACCGACAAAACGCTGGAAGCCTTGGGCAAACAAGGCATTAAAAATGTCGATATTATTTGTCCGGGTTTTGCGGTGGATTGTTTAGAAACGCTGGAAGAAATAAAAGTCGAAAATCAGGAAATATTTCATAAGGCCGGCGGCGAAAAACTTCGCTATATTGCAGCGCTCAATGACTCACCCGGGCATGCTTGCGCCTTGGCGCATTTAATCAAACGTCATTGCCAGGGATGGAGTCATTAATGCAGGAAATTTCACTCGACACCGCACGCGGCAAAGTGACCGCGTTGCAAAGCGGCAATCCCGATGGCGAAAAAATTCTGTGTCTGCATGGCTGGCTCGATAATGCCGCCAGTTTTATTCCCTTGATGCCCTTGCTCGAAAAATATCATGTCGTTGCACTCGATATGCCCGGCCACGGCGGCTCGCAGCATCGTATGCCCGGCTATGACTATGTGTTTGTCGATTGGATTCATGATGTGCTGGACGTGCTCGATTCACTCGATTGGCAGCAAGCCCATTTGCTCGGCCATTCAATGGGTGGCGCCATTGCCACGATTGTGGCGGCCTCGGCGCCGGAGC
>JAYSXB010000254.1:0-8324 GCA_043717775.1 Arenimonas sp. | reverse complement strand
CTAATTCCGCTATTACCGGTGTAGTTGTAGTTGATGTTCAACTCGACACGACAGACTGGAAAGGCAAGCCCGGAAAAATTTACATGCTGTTGGCCCCGGCTTCTGCATCTGGTCCGATTCAAGCTAGCTGGACAACGCAAAGCGAAGTGCTGCTGCCAGGAAATCTGGAGTCAGGCCAACGTGTGCTTGTTTACGATGGCGCGATCGAATCGGACCAACTACGCGATACCCTGACCATCACTTTGCGAGCAGATGGTAATCGCGTGCTGCGCCCCGAAACACTCAATTTTACTTTCGAGATAGATATCCCATGAGCCTGCATCGCATAGTATTTCTGTTCTTGTCTTTATTAGTTTGCTCTGCCGCACATGCGCAGGGTTTTTCGGTATTGGTAACGCCACCGCGTATTGAAGCAACGGCAAAAGTCGGCAGTGTTTATCGCAACGTGATTGAAATCACCAATGTGTCTGATGCGAGTTCCCATTACCGCTTGTACACCTCTGACTGGACTCTGGATGCCAATGCGGCAGCCGTGTTCGACAACAAATTGGCAGCCGATAGTTGCCGTCCATGGGTGGGTATCGAGGCCAAAGAAATTACTGTCGGGCCCCGCGGAAAACGCCGTTACCGTTTTGAAGTCGCCATTCCAAAAGATGCCGTGCCACGCGAATGCCGTTTTGCGATCATGATTGAAGGTGATCCGGAAACAGCAAAAGGAAAAGTTGCCGTGCCAATATCGGGCCGCATCGGCATCATTGTTTATTTGGCTGTTGGAAATGTTACCTCGAATCTGAAAATAGTGACGACGACCATAAAAAACGTGAATGGCAAAAAATTACCTGCGATCAAAGTAAGCAACACCGGCAATTCCCATGCCCGTCTGGAAGGCTATGCCGAGCTTGTCGATGCAAAGGGAAAGCACTGGACCGTGGTACCTGAAAACTTTCCGGTACTGGCCGGTGAAACCCGATTAATCGCTCTGGTTCCGCAAGTCGAAGAAAACAAACCGATTCCCGAGCTTGCCTATCCGATAAAAATCAGCGGCAAACTCGACTCCGGCAAAGAACGCATTCCTGTGGATTTTGTTATCGGCCCATGAGAAGAATCACAAGTTTGCTGATATGTCTCTGGCTATCTGCTCCGGTTTTCGGACAAGACATTTCTGACATTGGAAATTCAGATGCAGCTTATGTTGATCGGGTGATTGCCTCTGATCAACTGCCTGTATTGGAAGATGAAAACGCCTATGAAAGCTACGATGATTCGGGTTTACCACGCGCCTGGCAGGTGGAATTAGTCGCTGGTATAACATCGAACAACGAAAGTACTCAGCATGAATCCGGCATTTCCGTTTTTGCATATTTTGAAACGGCCGATTATGGTGCATGGTCTTTCGATATCGATGCCAATCGAAATAGTCTGGGCGAAAATGTAATTGGTCGCCTCACTGTTTTTCAGCGCGGACTGCTTCTGGGGCAGGGCTGGAGTATGGATAACAGCTTAGGTACGCTCGCTACACCGATGCCTTCCATGTTGCGGCAACAATATCGTTTTGTATTGCCGACGCCTGCTTTGCTCGGCGTCAGTAGCGTTGTCAATAATTCTGATGGCCGAGTCGTCACTGCTGCCCTGGGAAGAATAGGCAGCCGTACCGCCGGGCGTTTCAGTAATTTTGATACCAGCGGTGGAAATATATTTCAATTAGGCGGACAGACCCCTAGTGGTCCCGTGCAAGCGGCTGCCAGCGTGATTTCCTCGGAAGACGATGAAGGCAAGGCACAGACTTCGGCTTTGGCTGCCATCGCATGGTCCATGGGTAGCACTGGCATACAAGGCAACGTATTGGTTGACGATAATGGCAACGGCATCTGGATTGACGGCATCAGCAAGCCTGATCGAATCGAACACCGCTACGGAATATTCCGCTTTGATCCCATGCTGCAATGGGCCGGATTAAATACCCAGTCCGATGTTCAAGGTCTGTATTATCGGGCGGCCTCCAGGCAAGCACGATTTATTTGGTCAGGCGGATTTGATCATGTGCAATCGGTATCAGGTGCCTTGCCCGATACTGATTATTTGACTGCCGAAGGTCGCTATCAGGTCACAAGCCGCTGGGGTTTGGGTGGCGCCGCCAGTGTACGAACGACAAACGATGGCACAAACACGAGCTTGCAAGCATTGATCGATAAAAAGACTGCGGTCGGTTCTGCACGCATTCAAATTGAACAAGCGCGCACGAAAGATCTTCGGTCCGAACAAATTACCTGGGATCAATCTTTCGCCAACGCCGACAGTCTTCAATGGTCGGCAAAATTTGGTCTATTGCAGCAACACGATCGCTTTGATCGCGACGGACTGGAATGGTCGGCGTCTGTGTATGGCACGCGTGATATTGGCTCGCGTCTTAGATGGGACGGCATGCTGAAATATTCCAATGGTATCGGCCCGCTGGCGCAGTCGGGAATTGAAGCGAATCTGGGTTTGAATTTAACTATCACGCCGTCTTGGTCACTGTCGGCGACTTATTCCCAGAATCAGGGTCGTCGTGAATCGGTATTTAATCTTGATCCATTATTGGTACTCGATGAAATCGATCAAAACGACCAAGCCTTCTTTTTCACATTGCGCTACGAACATCGAGCAGGTCAGGCGGTCGGTATTCTTGGTGGAACCGCCGGAAGTGGTGCAGGCAGTATCGTGGGCGAAATTTATCTGGACGCCAATGCCGATGGCCGTCGAAATGCCGATGAAGTTCCCGCTGTAGATATCGTCGTGTTACTCGATGGGCGTTATCCTGCACGCACCAATGCCAATGGCCGTTTCAGTTTTGATCGTGTTGCTGCCGGGTCTCATACCTTGATAGCGGTTAGCGACAATTTGCCATTGCCATGGCAGCTTCCAAGCGATGCAAAAACCATTGTAGTAAAAGTGCGTGATACCGCACGCTGGAGTATTGGTGCCTTGCAACCGACCAAGTGAGCAAGGCAATAAAATTCTGAACTGAAATGCTAAACTCCTGAAACGAATTTATTTCATGAGGCCCGCCATTATCATGTCAGCCAATCACCTGAACGCCTATCCGACGCCTTACGAACAAGGCAATCAAAGCCAGACGACAAACTTGCAGCAGTGCATTTCATTTTATGAAACGCTTGCCGCTGCATTTCCCACGGTGCTGCAATTCAGGCAAATTGGTGTGTCCGATAATGGCATTCCCATGCATGCGGGTGTGATAACCGCCGATGCCGTGTTTGATCGGGAACAATTTAAGCGCGAAGGTCGCCCGGTATTTTTCAATAACAACGGCATCCATCCCGGTGAGCCGGAAGGCATTGATACTTGCATGGCATTGGTAAGGGATTTTTGTACTCAAGCAAGTCGACTCGCCGCCTTGGGCAAGACGGTATTTTTATTTATTCCAATTTACAACGTCGATGGTTGCTTGAATCGCCAAAATACTTCGCGGGTAAACCAGGACGGTCCAGAAATGTTTGGTTTTCGTGCCAATGGCCGCAATCTTGATTTGAACAGAGATTTTATTAAATGCGATAGTCTTGCCGCGCAAGTCTTTAATCAATTTTTTAGTGCCTGGTCGCCCGATGTTATGGTCGATACCCACACCTCAAATGGTGCCGATTATTTTTACACCATGACCCTGATACAAACCCAGGCCGATAAACTGGGCAAGCAACTCGGCAGTTTTTTACGCGATACCATGCTGCCGAAAATTTATCAGGACATGGATGCTCGCGGCTGGCCGACTTGCCCGTATGTGAATCCGGTAAAAGAAACACCCGATGATGGCATCGAAGATTTTCTCGAAGTGCCGCGTTTTTCAACGGGCTATGCAGCCTTGCATCACACCATCGGTTTCATGCCGGAAACCCATATGCTTAAACCTTTTGCCGACCGATATGCATCCATGCGTGCATTGGTTGAAACCGTATTGGATTTCACGATTCATAACGCCGAAAAAATCCAGGCCTTGCGTGCAACGGCAAAAAATACTCAAAAAACACATTGGCCTTTGCAGTGGAAGGCCGATCGCGGCAAGCCTTCAAGTTTTCGTTTCAAAGGTTATAAAGCGATTTATTCACCCAGCAAGATCGGTAATTACACGCGGCTTTCCTACGATCGCAATCAGCCCTGGGAAAAAGAGATTGCCTACTACGATCACTTTGTTGAAGACCTTGTCATTGCAGCACCCAAAGCGTATTTGATTCCACAGGCCTGGCGCGAAGTGATAGAGCGTCTGCAATGGAATGGTGTCGAGCTGCAAAGGCTTACAGAAGACAAACCGATGCAGGTTCAAAGCTATCGTATTAAAAATGTCGTTACACGCGCTACGGCTTATGAAGGCCATATGTTTCATGACGATATGGAATTAAGCACGCAAACTGAAACGATTACTGCACGAGCCGGTGATTACTTGTTGATGCTAAACCAGGCCAATGCCCGCTATGCCGTCGAAACCCTTGAGCCAAAAGCACACGACAGTTTTTTCCGCTGGGGTTTCTTTAATAGTGTGCTGGAAAAGAAGGAAGCCTATTCCGATTATGTGTTTGAAGACAGTGCTTTTGAAATGTTGCAGGATGAGCCCGAACTGAAAGCCGAGTTTGATCAGTGGAAACAAAACAATCCCGAATTATTATCGGATCAAACCGCCGTACTTAATTTCATCTACGCCAATGGCAAACGATTTAACGAGCCCGAATGGCGGCGTTATCCGGTGTTTTCCTTATTCAACCTGTGACATCCGAACTGCAGTGTAGGAGCGTCCTTTAGGCGCGACAAACCCCCTCCGTAGGAGCGTCCTTTAGGCGCGATAGATCTAGCAAGATTTTTCGCGCCTAAAGGACGTTCCTACGAAATAAAGAGCTATCGCGCCTAAAGGACGTTCCTACGAAATAAAGAGCTATCGCGCCTAAAGGACGCTCCTACGAAATAAAACCAAGACATTCTTTAAAGCGCATATTCACGCAGCTGGTTTAAGCTCACTACGCCAAGCGCATTGAGGTGTGTTGCTTCCAAATCGACTTTCGGGGCTTTGCCTGCGGCATAAGCCTCGAGCCAGCGAAGCGCGCACAGACACCAACGATCACCTGGTTTTAATCCGGGAAAATCATATTCAGGCATCGGTGTTGAAAGATCATTGCCTTGTGCTCGGCTGAAGCTCAAAAACTCCGATGTCATGATCGCGCAAACCACATGCAGACCCCGATCCTGTGGATCGGTACGACAGCAGCCATCGCGAAAATAACCGGTCATCGGTTCTGTGCTGCAGGATTTAAGAGGCCGACCGAAAACATTAAGTGCTGTATTTGTCATGTGCATAATTATGCATGAACTGACAAAGACATCATCAAATAAATGAGTAATAAAAAACCCGCGATAAACGCGGGTTTTTTTGTGGGCGGTGCGATGCGATTAAACCTGCATCGCCTTTTCCACTTCGGCAGCATAATCTTCTACGACTTTTTCGATGCCTTCACCAACGGCAATGCGTTGGAAACCGACCACTTCTGCGCCAGCCGCTTTCAATGTGGCTTCGACCGAATGATCGGTGTTCAGTACATAGGATTGGCCGTACAGGGTAACTTCGTTGACGATTTTCGAGACTTTACCGCCGATAATTTTTTCAAGAATTTCAGCAGGCTTTGACTTGTCTTTATCCGTCATTTTAGCCATTTCAATTTCTTTTTCTTTGGCTAAAAAATCGGCCGGTACGTCGGCAGCTTTATTGTAAGGAGGGTTCATGGCAGCAACGTGCATGGCGATACCGCGTGCCAATTCCATGTCGCCGCCTTTCAGTTCTACCAACACACCAATGCGGCCACCGTGGATATACGCGGCAACATGGTTGGCCGAATCAATTTTTACCATACGACGCACCTGGATGTTTTCACCAATCTTGGCGATCAATGCGGCGCGGGCTTCTTCGACGGTACCAGCATCGATAGCAACCGATTTCAGTGATTCGACATCGGCAACGCCCGATTTCAGTGCGGCATTGGCAACGGCTTGGGTGAAGGTCAGGAAGTTTGCATCTTTGGCAACGAAATCGGTTTCGGAATTAATTTCCACTAACACGGCCTTGCCGCCTTCCGAAGCCATTTCGATGCGGCCTTCAGCAGCAACGCGATCGGCTTTCTTGTCGGCTTTCGCCATACCTGTTTTACGCAGGTATTCCATCGCTGCATCGATATCACCAGCATTGACTGAAAGTGCTTTTTTGCATTCCATCATGCCGGCGCCGGAGCGCTCGCGCAGTTCTTTAACTAAACCGGCTGTAATTTCCATGTGTTTCCTCTCTGATTTCTAAATGACAACACGGCAGCCGAAGCTGCCGCGTGTATGTGTGACTAATTTAAGACGAATAACGAATTACTTGGCGTCGCGTTTGTCGGCACGTGGAGCAGCGCCGTCACGGCGTGGTGCACCTTTTTTAGCAGGTGCTGGCGGACGACGTGGTGCGCCTTTCTTGTCTTCCTTCGCGACCGGATTGCCTTCGGCATCCAATTCAACGAATTCATCATCGCGGGCAGCCATTTGTGGAGCAGCAGCTTTGCCTTCCAGCACGCCATCAGCAGCAGCGCGAACATACAGTTGCACAGCGCGGATAGCATCGTCGTTACCGGGAATAGCGTAATCGACCAGGTTGGGGTCATAGTTGGTATCAACAACGGCGATCACTGGAATGCCGAGTTTTTTGGCTTCTTGCACAGCAATGTTTTCGTGGCCGATATCGATAACAAACAGCGCATCAGGAAGACGATTCATGTCCTTGATGCCGCCCAAGGAAGCTTCGAGCTTGTCGCGTTCACGACGCAGGCTAAGCACTTCGTGCTTTACCATTTTCTCGAAGATACCGTTGGTTTCATTGGCTTCCAGTTCTTTCAAACGGGCAACCGAGGCCTTAACGGTACGGAAATTGGTCAGCGTGCCGCCCAACCAGCGCATGCTCATATAAGGCATGCCGCAGCGGGTTGCTTCTTCTTTAATGGATTCGCGGGCCGAACGCTTGGTGCCTACAAACAGGATGGTGCCGCGCTTTTGGGCAATTGCCGAGATGAAATTCATCGCGTCATTGAACAAAGGCATGGTTTTTTCGAGATTGATAATGTGAATCTTGCCGCGGGCGCCGAAGATGAACGGACCCATCTTTGGATTCCAATAGCGGGTTTGGTGGCCGAAGTGAACGCCGGCTTCCAGCATTTGACGCATAGTGACTTGGGGCATGAGATGCTCCTAAATGAATGAAATCAGGGCGGTCAGGCAATGATTTCGGGGTTGGGCCTCCACAATGACGGCGTTCTGAACCTGTAAACCAGGCACCCCAGAACGAATTGTGTCTTTGTGTGTGAATTCACCGATAACGTTCAGCGTGGACGGCTTCAGGGCAAGCCCCTAACAAGCCCGCGATTATATCGGGCCATGGCCACTCCTGGCAAGTCGCAAGCTCAATAGGGTGCGCTCCAGCGCACCACGCCGGATTTACCCGAAGCACTGTATCCACTCCAACGCACCACGCTCCATCCAAATTAAAAATTAAATGATGGCAATCTGCCGGGTTGTTCACGCTTTGTAGGGCGCATCCGGCGAGGTGCGCTTGAGCGCACCCTACGGGCGCAGCTTCGCTGCTTTGCAGGCTTTTCCCGTGATCGCCTGCCATTGCTGGTTCTGAATATCTTCGCGGCTGGCGATGGAAGACACGCCGACACAGAGAATATTGGGGACAGCCAGATAATTCGCCGCGGTTTCAAGACTAATGCCGCCGGTGGGGCAGAAGCGCGCTTCGGGGAAGGGGCCGTAAAGCGCTTTCGCCAGTTCAATACCATTGATAACCGTGGCGGGGAATAATTTGAATTGGTGCAGGCCCGCTTCCATGCCGATCATCAATTCTGAGGCGCTGGCGATGCCAGGTAGTAAAGGTAGCTTGATGGTTTTCGCGGCAGCCAATAATTTTTCTGTCAGGCCCGGTGAAATCGCGATGCGAGCACCAGCGCTGGCTGCTGCTTGTAATTGTTCGGCATTCGTCACGGTGCCAACCGCAATCTGAATTTTCGGCACGTCGCGCGCAATGCGTTCAATACTTTTTAAAGCGGCGTCGCTGCGTAAAGTGATTTCAATAACGCTAATACCGCCTTCCAATAAGGCATTTGCCAAAGGCACGGCATGATCAACATTGTCGATAACCACGACCGGTACCACTGGTGTTGCACGCATGAAATCATCAATAATTTTTTTCATTTATTATCCAAAAACTAAAATAAAACGCTGGCACCTTCGTCGGCCGAACTGACAAGTGCACGAAAATTTGC
>JAYSXB010000253.1:0-3250 GCA_043717775.1 Arenimonas sp. | reverse complement strand
CGACTAAACCGGCACATAGATCCGAAATAATATCGCCGAATAAATTGGTCGTTACCAAAACATCGAATTGTTCGGGCTTCATCACCAATTGCATGCAGGCATTGTCAATAATCATTTCATTGCATTGAATATCGGGATATTGCAAAGCCACATTGCGAGCCGTTTTCAGAAACAGCCCTGATGTCGATTTCAGGATATTGGCTTTGTGCAAAATGGTGACTTTTTTGCGTCCGACTTTACGTGCAAGATCGAATGCGTAACGAACGATGCGCTCTGAACCCTTGCGGGTAACACGCTGCGTGAGCGTTGCGGTTTCGCCATCGGCGGTAACATTTTGGCCTTCACCAATATACGCGCCTTCGGTATTTTCACGCACGGTAATCAAATCAATATTTTGATAACGTGATTTCGTATTCGGAAAACTAATCGCCGGCCTTACATTGGCGTACAAATCAAAGCGTTTACGCAATTCAACATTGATTGAAGAAAAGCCTTCGCCTACCGGCGTGGTCAAAGGGCTTTTCAGTGCAATACGATGACGTTGAATCGCGTCCATCGTGCTCGCCGGAAGTAATTCACCATGTTTTTCCAAGGCGGCCATACCGGCTTCAACAAATTCATAACTAAGACCCAGATTCATGGCATCAAGCACATGAAGGGTGGCATCCATAATTTCCGGGCCAATACCGTCGCCGCGAATGACTGCAATTGTTTGTGTCATAAATGTCTTCAAAAACAGCGCGTTAGGGTCGCGCAAGGGGTCGTATTATGCCATAAAGCCTTGCACCTAGGCGCCAATCATGTCACAGGGCGTGCTGATGCTCGGGCTTGGTTTGAGCATGAATACCCTCGCCTTCCAGCTGGTCCAGAAAATCCACGGCACGCCGCAAATGCGGGATAACGATTGAACCGCCGACCACCAAAGCCACGCTAAAGGTCTCAAACAATTCGTCGCGATTAACACCCGCTTCCTTGCATTGGGCAATATGGTAGCTAATGCAATCGTCGCAACGCAGCACCATGGAAGCCACTAAGCCGAGCAATTCCTTGGTTTTCAAATCCAGCACGCCGTCTTTGTAAGTCTGGGTATCGAGCGCGAAAAACCGTTTTACCACTTGGTTATCGTGACTGAGAATGCGCTGATTCATGCGTTGGCGAAATTCGGTAAATTCGGCGACACGGTCTTTTTCTGCACCCAGTTTTTCATTGGCGCTCACGGTGCGGCCTCCAGCAAGGGTTTTAATCCACCGGCGCGGTCAAGTGCGACCATATCGTCGTAACCACCAACATGGGTATCGTTAATGAAAATTTGCGGCACCGATGAGCGTTTGGTTTTTGCCATCATTTCGGCACGCGCAACCGGGTCGGTGTCGATGCGTACCTCCGAATAGCTGGCACCGCGCGATTTCAGGAAGTTCTTTGCCGCCACACAATAAGGACAGATGGCGGTGCTATAAATAATGACATTGGACATGTTAATTCTCCTTCAGAAGGAACTATGGGGGCAATGGTCGGTCTTTTCCAGTGTCAGATTCACTCATTTAACTGGCGATTCACTCGCAAGCCATCCACATAGTGCATGCTTCACCTATCTAAAAATTGGAAGTCATAGTGCCCCGTTTATTGCCACTTACCGCTGCACTTATCCTTAGCCTGGGCTTTATCACCAGCTCGCAAGCTCAGAATAGCAGCTTGCCCGATATGGGCTCATCGGCAGCTGAACTATTAAGCCCCGAACAAGAAGCTGAATACGGCGCCTACACATTATATCAACTTCGCAATTACGGTTATGTGCTTGACGATCCATTGCTGGACGCGTGGTTGCAAGGTATGGGGCATCGACTTGGAGCATCATCGGATCGCCCCGAACAGCCTTTTACTTTTTTCCTATTAAAAGATCGTCAGATTAATGCCTTTGCCACTTTCGGTGGCTACATCGGCGTTAATGCCGGCCTGATATTAACCGCGCAAGCAGAAGATGAAGTCGCTGGCGTCTTGGCACATGAAATTTCTCATGTCACCCAGCGCCATATTTTGCGCTCGGTGGAGCGTAGCCAAAAAGACCAGCTGCCAATTTTACTGGCGATGTTGGCGGTAGTGGTTGCTGCCCAACAAAGCAATAGCAATAGTTCCGACGACGCGGTAAGCGCTGCAGTGGTTGGCGGGCAAGCCTTGATTGCGCAGAGACAAATTAATTTCACCCGTTCAAGTGAGGCTGAAGCCGATCGTATTGGTATTCAAACCCTGCACCGCTCGCAATATCGCACTAGCGCGATGGCGGATTTTTTTGAACGCATGGCAACCGCTAGTCGCGGCAATTCGGGTGGGTATCAAGTACCCGATTATCTGCAATCACATCCCGTCACCACCACGCGTATTAGCGAAGCGCGCGAACGCGCTGCCCGTATTGACAAGGAAACCAAGCCTTTTGCTACCAGTTCTGCCTCGCAATCAAACCCACTCATTCCCAGCCAATTTAATCTGCATGTGCAAAACGGTGATAGTGCTCCATTACGACAAATTGATTGGGCACGCGAACGACTGCGGATGTTGACTGCCGCCAGCCCGCAAATTGCCGTGAATGAATTTAAAGCAATGACAACGGGCATTTCTGCAAAAAAACTCAGCGATGCCGAGCGTTATGGTTATGCACTGGCATTGATGCAAAGTGGTTCACCAGGTGCTTCTGAAGCAATATTGGAACAGTTGAAACCGCTGTATCCCGATAACTTATGGGTTGAACTGGCGTATGCCGAAAACGCGCATTACGCAAGAAATAATGATCAAAGTCAGCAACGCTTTGAGGCGCTGCTGAAAAAATATCCGCAGCACTTAGCCGTAAGTCTTACTTACGCACGCACTTTGGGCGAAATAGGCAGTGCCGATGCTGGTCGCCGTGCACAGGCGGTATTGCGACCATTATTGTCACAAAGCTCAGATGACCCGTTATTTCAAAAAAGCTATGGCCGTGCCAGCGAATTAGCCGGCGATATTAATCGTGCCAGCGAAGCTTACGCTGAAGCCGCTTATCTCAATGGCCGGCCTGAAGATGCGCTGAAACAATTAGACGCACTTCTGAAAAAAGAAAATATTGATTATGTGCAACGTGCACGCATCGAAGCCCGCATGGCTGCGATAACACCCGAAGTATTGGAAATGCGCCGACAAGGCGTGAAGCCTTCGCAACAGCCACCGGACAGAACGTGATTTACGTGGGTCGGGCCTATAATGGCCGCCTAAAGTTGTATCC
>JAYSXB010000252.1:0-8378 GCA_043717775.1 Arenimonas sp. | reverse complement strand
TTGATCCGTAATTTCGCCGCACCTTCTTCCACAACAATAAACTCGTGCCGTTCATCCATGACACCGTATTTGCTGCCGCCTTTACCACGCATGCGGGTTTTTACCGCAATTTGTTCACGCGGCAATTGGAACACCTCTTTCAAGGCATTCAATAATTCACCAAAACGACGCTTGGTATCGGCTTCGGGAATGGTATCGGGCGCCTGATATTCCTGCACATGCAGAAAGCGGCGTTTCTCGCCTTCGCATTCCTGGTACAAATCGACCGCCGCAGAATATTCGGGCAAATCGGCATCGTAAATACGATAGCAGCTGATGTCTTCGCGTTTGGTCCAGCTCTGTAAATGTTTGATGTTTTTTCGCACACGATTGGCAACCATTTGCGCACCATCGCTCAAGGTTTGCGCTTCACGTACTTCGCGTTCCGGTGGCTGCACCGGATCGGCAATCACCCATGTACATTCAAGCGCACCATTGAACAAAGTATATTTTTTATCGGCACGGATACGGGTTGCACGCGCCAGGATTTCATCGCCGCATAACAAGCTGGCACGCCAGTTTGGTACCGCGGTACGCAAGGCATCGCCAAGCTCGCGATACAAAGGCTCATCGGCTGCCAAGCGCGCGTTGTAAGGTGGATTACACACCACCAATCCACGATCATATTTATTTTTTTGAAGTGCGGTTACTGGCTTTCTTTCTAACTGGATAAAATCCGCCACGCCGGCACGGCTTGCATTCGCTATTGCCGAACGCAGGGACTCCTGATCAATATCGGCACCGAAAAAAACCGGCTTCAATGCGGCACGGCCAATTTTTTCACGTTCCAGTGCTTCGGAAAAACAACGCTGCCAAAGTCCGGCATTAAATTGCAGCCAGCGGCTTGGTGCCTGGTCGGCATTGCGTTGCAAACCCGGAGCCACATCGGCCGCCATCATCGCGCCTTCAATCAATAAAGTCCCGCTGCCACACATGGGGTCGAGTAATGCGCCGCCTTCATTGTAAATTTTTGGCCACTGGCCACGCATCAATAATGCAGCTGCAAGATTTTCTTTCAGTGGCGCTTCGCCTTGCGATTGTCGCCAACCGCGACGATGCAATGCACCACCGCCAAGATCAACCGATACGGTTCCCTTACCTTTGCGAATCACAAAACTAATTCGCAAATCCGGAGCAATGGCATCAACCGATGGCCGCACGCCATTTTCTGCACGCATGCGATCAACCACGGCGTCTTTAATTCGCTGTGCCACATAACGCTCATGCGTAAACACGGTGCCCGAGACATGGGCATCGACCACCAAGCTGCCCTCGGCTTTGAGGTGCATGGGCCAGTCAATGGCATTCACATTATCGTATAAGGCCTGCTCGTCGGGGCATTCGAATTCCGCCAACGGAACATGCACGCGGCTGGCAAGCCGTGCCCACAATATGGCGCGATAAGGTAGCTCATCACTGCCTTCGACATTCACGCCTGCCACGGCTGCCGTGGCTTTCTCGGCACCGAGCGCCAACATTTCATCGGCTAATAAATATTCCACACCTCTGGCACACGCAACAAAAAATTTCATTTCAAACCTAATCTAAGAGTAATGACCGTACAAAACGCGCGAAAACTTCCGCGCAAAATTCCACATGCTCGGCCAGACGATGCGAATCCTTGACCAGCACCAATTGATTACGACGCGGTTGCGCCCATTTTACAACTTCACTTGCAGGAATTAATTCATCGTCCCAGCCATGCACAATGCAGGTTGGAATATCAGCCGCTTCCAATTTTATTTCAAAGCCTTCCAACTGTGTCGGCGGCGCCATCAAGAATAAACCCGCCACCGGAACGGCCAGCGAAACTCTTGCAGAAATGAATGCACCGATGCTCGAACCGGCAAGAATTAATGGGCCGTCGACTTTTTTTGCTAGCGCATGCAAGCAGGCGATACGTCCCTGCACATCACCCAAACGATTTTTGCTTTGATCACTATCCCACTGGCGATAATCCGGTCGCTCGGAAGTGCAGCCCATCGCTTCAACGACACGACTAAGCGCGGTGGCCTTGGTAGCATCCGGGCTGCTTTCCAAACCATGCGAAATAATAACGTGCGCTTTCAAATTTGTTCCTCGTCGATCGCAACCAAACTATCGCCGATACTTATTTTTCCGCCTTGCAAAATTCGTGCACACAAACCACCGTGACCGACCATTGCGTTATAAGCGCCGGGGCCGAGCGCGGCTTCCATTCGCTCGCAGGGGTCACAGGCATCGGTGCCTTCAAATACAGCATCGCCTATACGAAATCTTTTTCCGATCAATGCAATAAGCGGAACGCCAGAGACCACGATATTGCGTCGCAAGATCGCTGGTGCAATTTTTTCATGGCCGCTTAATGCCGCAATCACAGGTAAATGTTCGGCTTGAATCAGGGTAATGCCGCGTTTGCCGCTGCCGGAGGCATAACGATCACCCTGTAAACCCTTGCCAGAAATAGCATTCACTTCATTGACTTCCAGCATTGGCACATCGCGTTTCGGGCGCAAGCCAATCCATTGCACACGGCCGCTGCGGGGGAATTGCGAAGTTAATTTAGCCAGCGCATTCATGTCATTTATGGGTCAAAAAAGTCAGGCCAATGGTAACATGGGGCCATGATGATGACCTCTGAAACCGACTACCGCTCGAGCCCGGATCTAGCGATTATTCTAGAGCCTTTACCCTATGTTGAGCGGCTGGTGGCGCGTCCCTTATCGCAGATTGATTTAGTCGTCATGCATTGCACCGAATTACCCGATATGACCATGGCACGCGAATACGGCGAGCGGGTTCTGTATGAAGCAGGCACGGGTGCCAGCGGCCATTATTATATTGATCGGGATGGCAGCGTTTATGAGTATGTGAGTCCCGTGCATACCGCTAACCACACGCGTGGTTACAACCCGCGCTCGGTTGGTATCGAAATCGTGAATATTGGTCGTTATCCGAACTGGCTCGATTCAAGCAATCAAGTCATGACTGAAACTTACACTGCCGAGCAAATTTCAGTTCTGAAAAAATTGCTGCTGCAATTGAAATCGCAGTGCGAGAATTTACAATTTATTGCCGGCCATGAAGATCTGGATACCGCCACGGTTCCTGCCAGCGATGATGCTGATAAAGAAGTTTTTCGCAAGCGCGACCCCGGGCCACAGTTCCCTTGGCAGGAAATATTGGCAGCGGTCGAATTAAAACAAATCACGCAGGCACCCTTATGAGCCATCCCGTTGTTGCAGAACTAGTGGCATTGCTGACGCTCGAGCGTCTGGAAGATAATTTATTTCGCGGCCAAAGCCGTGACATCGGCACAAAATATGTTTTTGGTGGTCAGGTGCTAGGCCAGGCATTATCCGCCGCACAACAGACCGTTGATGACGCACGCGCAGTGCATTCCATTCACGCCTATTTTTTGCGAGCCGGCGATATTGAAGCGCCGATTATTTATAACGTCGATAGAACTCGCGACGGCCACAGCTTTTCGGTGCGCCGGGTAACGGCTATTCAACATGGGCAACCGATTTTCGTGTTCGCGGCCTCGTTTCAACATGAAGAACCCGGCATGTCGCATCAATTCCACATGCCTGAAGTACCGATGCCCGAAGATGTCGAACCCAATGTTTCGCCATCACCGGAAGTGATGGAAAAACTACCGGCAAAAATGCAACGCTGGTTGTCGCGCATGGGCCCGTTTGAAATGCGCCCGATTTATCCGCGTGATGAAGTCAAACCGCCGAAGCGTCCGCCTTATCAGCAAGTGTGGTTGCGTTTGATTGACAAGGTGGATGAAGCGCCCGAGTTCCATCGTTCATTGCTGGCCTACGCGTCGGATTTTTATTTGTTGGGCACCACCACTTTTCCGCACGGCATTAGTTACTACCAACCCAATGTGCAAATGGCCAGCCTTGACCATGCAATGTGGTTCCACCGTCCGTTCCGTGTGGATGACTGGTTGCTGTACTCACTCGACAGCCCGACCGCACAAAATGCACGCGGCCTGGCACGCGGACAATTTTTTACCCGCGACGGTATATTGGTAGCCTCCACCGCACAGGAAGGTTTGATTCGCGTATTACCTGAAACAGATACCAAGGAAGCAAAGTAATGCGACAAATGTTTTCATCGCCACGCCTAGAAAATGTTGAAGGCGTCAACCAATTATTTAATGAAGCCGGTATCGAAACCAAGATTACCCAGGGCCGCAGTTACAAAGGCAATAGCCGCCGAGAGCACAGTTACTCCGATAAAAAACGCCAGCTCGATAGCAGCCAATATCCGGCAGTTTGGGTTATCAAGGCCGAGGACTACACCAGGGCCCGCGAAATACTGCATAAGGCCGATTTACTGGAAGATAAAATGCAAAATCCTTATATTCCGGGGCTGCAATTCAGGGATCAAAATACAATAACGCCAGAGAAGAAGCTGTTGCGTACAAAATTAATGCTGCTCGGCCTGATTGGTGCGATGACATTTGCGATGGTGATTAGGTCGTTGTTGTTTTAAGAAGCATTCCTATATTTTAACTGATGCTTTTTAATCACGGGATGTAGCCCGGGTCACGCTCCACCGACCCGGGGTTGTTTGCAGATTGAAATACAACACTTAATTTCGACACCAAGACTAGGTTGTTTTTTGCAGCATTTTCGCAACCCGGGTCGATGGAGCGTGACCCGGGCTACGTTATTTCCAATGGTATCGCAGATTTTTCGCGCTCGTGAGCGCTCCTACGGTTTTATCTTTGTGGTCTTTGTGATTGCTTTTTGCACTTTGTGTTTCTTTTTTTGTGCAGACTGAATCGTAGACTGGCCCCGGGTCGGTGGAGCGTGACCCAGGCTACGGAAGATTTACAAATTCATCATTTCGGCAACGAATTGCTCGGCCGGTTTTGGGCGGCTGTAAAAATAACCTTGGGCAAAATCGCAATCCATTTCGCTTAGCATATCAGCGGTTTCCTGGTCTTCTACACCTTCGGCAATCGCGACAATATCGAGATGATGTGCAAGGTCAATCATTGAGCGAACCAGCTGCGCTGCACGTGCACTGCGAGTAATGTCGAAGACGAAGGATTTATCGATTTTCAATTCTGTCGCCGGAAATTGTTTGAGATATTCAAACGATGAATAACCGCAGCCGAAATCGTCAATGGATATTCGTGCGCCTTTATCACGCAAACTTTCCAGTACCCGGGCGCTGAGTTTCAGATCGGACATAATCGCGCTTTCGGTTACTTCGAGTATCAAATTGGTGGCCGGTACATCGAAAATATTCAAGGCACCGACTATTTGTTCGACAATGCCTTGTTCATGAAAAACCCGAGCTGATAAATTGATTGCGAAGCAGAGATCAAAACCGGCTTGTTTCAATTCGCTGCAATGATACAAAGTTGAGTTGACACTCCAGCGTGTCAGCGCACCAATCAGGCCGGTTTGTTCTGCGAAGGGAATAAATTGGTCCGGGCTGACAAAGCCGTGGACCGGGCTTTTCCAGCGCGCCAAGGATTCGGCACCCACGACTACTTGTTTGCGCAAATCCCAGAACGGTTGCAAGTAAACCTCTAGTCGATTATTACTGATTGCCTCATGTAATTCTGGGTAAAGAATTTTTACTTTTTCCTGATGAGTGTCGTAAAGCGCATATCGATCGCTTGATTGCAGTGCCCGGCCGTAAGCGATTTCGGCGTGTTTATTTAGCATTTCGAGCTGATTGCCATGGTCTGGAGAAATCGAGATCCCTAACACGATGGTCGTCTGTACCGGCCCATCCGCTACTATTAACGGCTCCTGAAAAGCACGAACCAAACTGTTGGCTGCCAATGCCGCGTGATTAGCATTTTTTAAGTCTGCCAGATAAATCACAAAGTCACATTCACCAATTTTTGTGAGGCGATCATCTTTTCTCAATACTTTTTCTATACGTGACTGCGCGGCTTTTGCGAGCTCACTTTCCAAAATGATATTGACCTCACCCAAACGCTGAACTCTTGCTAATACCAGTCCAATTCGTTTTTTTGCGGGCAGCATTGCTACTTTCTGCGACAGCATTGCGTAAAAAACTTCACGATCTAGAACTTTACTTTCAATCATCGGAATCACAGAAGATAGAGCTCGGATGGCTCGATATCGTATGC
Source organism: Arenimonas sp. (assembly GCA_043717775.1). GTDB lineage: Bacteria > Pseudomonadota > Gammaproteobacteria > Xanthomonadales > Xanthomonadaceae > Arenimonas. Next base: position 2,227 of record JAYSXB010000252.1, on the reverse strand, counting down.
GCCATTTTCAAGCGTGTTTACAATTTCAAGATGGGGCTGACTGTCTTCACTCAAAGCATGTAAAAATAAATCAATTTCTTCGAAGTGTTCTTTCAACTTTTTGTCAGCACCAGTCAAGACCATAACTCGTGGCCTCAGACGCCTTGCCTGATTCTGCGCCATCACAATGGCAACTGCGCCAGTGTTTAGTTCTACCAATGAGCCAGTCGGATAGACACTCAGGCACTGCAAAAATTGCTCGATAATGTCGCTCTGATAAAGCACATTGCGTTTTCGATAAATTTCTTGCAGCGCTCTGTGCTGGGACATCGCCTGACGATAAGGTCGGTGACTGGTCATCGCATCATAACTATCAATAACACCGGCCATACGACCAAATAATGGTATTTGATTGCGAATTAAATGGCTCGGATAACCACTGCCGTCATAGCGTTCATGATGGGTGCGAACCATATTGATAACGTCCAGATTGTGCACGCCCGAGTTTTCAAGAATATGCATACTGAAAGCAACGTGACGACGTACTAATACCATTTCGGTTTTACTCAGTAAATCGAAATTATCCAGCAAATCCTGTGGCAACTCGGCCTTGCCGACATCCAGCAACAAACCGCCAGTCGCCAAATTCATTAACACCGATTCAGAAAAACCCATGTGCCTTCCAAGAGCAGCAGCCAACACACTACAGTTGATGGCATGACTGTACTGATAAGCATCGCGTTTGCGCAAGCTACTGATCCAGAAAAAAGCATCCGGATTGCGCAACACACTTTGCACCACCGGCTCAACTGCCGAGCGGACATCTTCTAAATTAAGTTTTTTGCCGGCCCGCAAATCGGAAATAATCGTTATTGTAAGTGCTGAAGCATTCTGGTGAGCTAATTTTGCATCCGGCAATTCTTCCGAAATTGTGGTGGTGTTGAAATATTCCCGAACCTTGAGTTTTTCTTCTGGTGGTTTTTCGTGATATTTGCTGACGATAAAATTCAGATTACTGCGCTTCAAATCAATAATGACGTAATCGCATATTTTACGAATGGTCTGAATGTCTTCCGGCGACCGGATATAAAAACCTTCGAGCGAGAACGGCGTGCCCAGCCAGTCTCGGTCCAGGCGATAAACATACATGCCGGTAGCTAGATGCGCGACATCGATTTTTTGCTCTGTCAATGTTCGCGTTTCCATGTGTTCTGCCTGGGTGAAGCGCTTCTCAACAGCGCAGCTGGTCAATGCGGCACAGAGCCTTACATCGTGTGAGTGGGCTTATCCGATTCCAAAATACCGGCTAATAAAGTTTCTATTTTGCCTTTGACAATTTCAGCTTCCGAACTTTCTGCAAACTGCACGCCAATGCCTGCTGATCGATTGCCCTGCGCACCAGCTGGCGTAATCCAAACCACTTTACCAGCGACTGGCAAACGATCTTTGTCTTCGAGCAATGATAATAAAATAAAAACTTCATCGCCAAGTGAATAACGCCGTGGCGTACTCACAAAAATTCCGCCGCCTTTTACAAACGGCATATAGGCGTTATAAAGCGTGGCCTTGTCTTTAATGGCCAGGGATAAAATACCCTGTCTGGCAGCTGCAGCTCCGGTCACTGTTATCACCCCTCAAAACAAGATTAGTGTTGCATTGCACGCCATTCACGCAGCAGGCCAGCCAGCAGTAAATCACTGCGAATGGGACTATCGAGCTGTGAACGCACACGATTCAATGCATCGTACCATTGTGACAGCTTCATAAAATCTGGCGGCGCGGTCAAGCCCGATTTAACAAGTTTTGGCATGCCTTGTAACTGCCCGGCCGCTTCCAGACTCAAATCGGCAGCAAATTGCAGGCGTAAATCGGCCTGATCATCGCCTAACCAGCGCTGTGCCAGCTCGATCGGGCTCATTTTATTGGCGGCCACCGCATTCATATCGGCCTGCACCTCTCGCCGCATTTGCAGGCCGCCGTGCTCCAACCAGTCCAATGCAAGACCCGGATGACCACGGGCTGCGCTAAGTGCTGGTCCAGCAAGGTCCGCCGTGTAGCCGCGCAGCTTGAGCCAATCGAGGCTTTGCGCTGGTTCGGGCAAGCGAAACAAAATGCGTTGGCAGCGGCTTCGAATGGTGGCGGGCAGTGCGCCGGGTTTATCGGTGACCAGAATCAGAAACCGATTTTGTGAAGGCTCTTCGAGTGTCTTTAGCAAGGCATTACTGGCCGCGTAATTCATGCCGTCGGC
>JAYSXB010000251.1:0-8388 GCA_043717775.1 Arenimonas sp. | reverse complement strand
CAAGCAGAAATTCAATGCCGCGATATTGCAATGATTGAAATCCCGACGCTGGCCCAAGCACATCGCGAAAGCCCATGTAGTCCGATGGCGTGAGTGTTTCCAGTACCGACCACTGTTCGGTCAATTGTTTTTGGATGTGTTTGACGCGGGAAAAAATTTTATGGCAGGGATCCAAATTATTTGCGCGTAAATGCGCGATAGCAGCGCTAAGCTCGTGAATGACCAGCTTCATCCATAGCTCGGAAGTTTGGTGCTGGATGATGAAAAGCAATTCGTCGTGATGCACCGGCTTGGTCAAGGGTTGCTGCGCCGATAGCAAAATATCGAGTCGCAAATAACCGCTGTAACTCAAGCGTTCGCGCAAGTCGGTGGTTATTTCTTGCTCAATGGGGCGTTGGTTGGGGGGCTGGTTCATTAGATGGCGCACTGGCAAACGAAGTATCAACAGCTTAGCGCATCTTCTTCACAAATTCTTCGCATGAAAAAAATCGTCATGTTTTAGAAGCAAACCTTCGTTAGACTCGCCAGTCAAATTGATTTTGCAAACACAGGGGTTTACATGTTTCGTCAGCTTAGTCGCCCAATAGCGGCGGTAGTGTTACTAATGATTGCCAGCACGGCCAGTGCGCAGGTGTCTCTGAGTGGAGGCACTTATACGCAGAATTTCGATACGCTAGCCAACACCGGCACAAGCTCTACGCTACCAGCAGGTTGGCTGTTGTCTGAAAGCGGAACCAGCGCTAATACTACCTACGCCGCCGGTACCGGCAGTGCTAATGGTGGCGACACTTACAGCTTCGGAGCTGCCGCAGCCGCAGATCGGGCATTCGGTGGCTTGCAAAGTGGCAGCCTCATTCCCAGCATTGGCGCATGCTTCACCAATAACACAGGCGCCGCTTTAACCAGCGTGGATATTACCTACACCGGCGAGCAGTGGCGTCTTGGTGCACTCGCTCGAGCTGATCGGCTGGACTTTCAAATTAATACCGCTCCAGGCAGCGCCAGTCTCACTGCGACTGGCACCTGGAGTGATATCAACACACTCGATTTCACGGGCCCTACTACGTCTGGCACTGTCGGTGCACTTGATGGAAACAACGCGGCAAACCGTACAGTATTGAATGTAAGCATTGGCGCGATCTCGGTCCCTAGCGGCAGTAATTTTTGCATTCGCTGGCAAAGTTTTGACGCGACCGGCGCTGATGACGGACTTGCTATCGATGATTTCTCGATTACTGCAGGCACGGTCAGCGCTACGCCTAACTTGTCGATCAATGATGTCACCGTCGTTGAAGGTAATGCCGGCACGACGACGGCTACGTTTACCGTCAGCCTGTCATTGCCAGCACCTGCTGGCGGCGTCACGTTTGATATCGCCACGGCCAACAACACGGCTACCACTGCCAATAACGACTACGTCGGGAAAACTCTGACGGCTCAAACCATTGCTGCCGGAAGCAGCAACTACACTTTCAGTGTTCTGGTGAATGGCGATACCACGCTAGAGCCGAACGAAAGCTATTTCGTCAATATCACCAATGTCACCGGTGCGACTGTGCTTGATGGACAGGGTTCCGGCGGTATTACAAATGACGACTTTGCCATCACCGAAATTCATAGCATTCAAGGTAGTGGTGCTACTTCGCCACTGGTCGGTACAAGCGTCACAACGCGCGGCATCGTGACGGGCTTACGCAGCAATGGTTTCTTCATGCAAACCGCCGATGCGGATATCGATGCAAACCCTGCTACTTCGCAAGGTATTTTTGTTTTCACCAGCATCGCGCCAACCGTTGCAGTCGGAAACCTCATACTCGTCAGCGGCACGGTTGTGGAATTTATTCCCTCCTCTTCAAATCAATTGGCTTTGACCGAGTTGTCCAGCGCGGTTATCAATGCCGTATTGAGTGTCGGCAACTCCTTGCCTGCATCAGTTACGCTGACATCGGCTGACGCCAACGCTGCCAGCTCGCTCACTTCTTTGGAGCGCTATGAAGGCATGCGCGTTACCGCTTCACTTACTGTGGTGGCTCCTGCCGCAGGAAATATCAATGAAGCCAATGCGACCTCGACTGGCACCGGCGTGTTCTATGGCGTGTTGCCTGGCGTGACGCGTCCATTCCGCGAAAAAGGAATTAGCGCACTCGATCCATTCGCCACACCGCCCGGCGTTGATGTTTGGGATAGCAATCCCGAACGCATTCGCGTGCAAAGTACCGGCTTCGGTGGCGTTGCAATGAATGCCAGCGTCGGCGACACACTCAACAATATTTCTGGCGTGCTCGACTACGGTTTTGGTGCTTACACTTTGGTGCCTTACGCGGGTCAAACCTACACGCAAGTAACTATTCCTACGCCTGTGAGCACGGCTGCGCCGGAAGAATTTACCGTTGCCGGTTTCAATTTGCTGCGCTTCTTTGACACCGTGAATGATCCTGCCACCAGCGATCCAATTTTGACAACAACTGCTTTGAATAATCGCCTCGGCAAAACCGCCAACGCGATTTGCCAATACGTCAAAACACCCGATATTCTCGGCGTGGTCGAAGTGGAGAATCTGAGCGTTCTGCAAAGTCTGGCCACCACGATCAACAATGGCCAAGTGGCAGGCGGCGCACCGGTAGCTTCTTGTAATAGCGCACCAAACTACGTTCCCTATTTGGTCGAAGGCAATGACGTCGGCGGTATCGATGTCGGCTTCCTCGTTAGCACGAAAATAGTGGGGGGTGGCACGACACCTCGCGTTGAAGTGCTCAGTGTGACTCAGGAAAACAAAACCGAGTTGCTCACCAATCCCGATAGCAGCACATCGATATTGAACGACCGCCCGACCCTGCGTCTGCAAGCGATTGTGCATCATGCCAATGGGGCTTCGTATCCGGTTACTGTTCTTATCAATCATTTACGCTCATTGAGCGGCGTGAATGATACGGCGGCAGGTTCCAACGGCTGGGCCACTAATGGCGAACGCATTCGTGGCAAACGCTTGAAGCAGGCAGAGTCGCTGGCGGCATTGATTCAGACACGCCAGCTGGCAAATCCAAATGAAAAAATCATGTTACTGGGCGACTTCAATGCCTTTGAGTTTAGCGATGGCTATGTTGATTCAATGGGCATCATTACCGGTCAGGAAACAGCGGCCGGTACGGTGGTAAATCGCTCAGGTTTTGTCGTTAGCACTCCGCTAACTAATATGACCACGGTCAGTGCTGCCGCCGACAAGTATTCGTTCTCGTTCGATGGCAGTTCGCAATCGCTTGATCACGCCGTGGTCAATCAAGCCTTGTTGATGGATGCCGGTATTCGTTCCGAACATGCACGTCTTAACTCGGACTTTGCCGAAATACTGTTCGGCGTTTATACGCAAACCGTAGCAGGTGTTTACGACGTTCCGGCCCGCGTGTCCGACCATGACCCGGTGGTTTTGTATGTGAAACCAAAAGCATTCGTCGATGTCGATTTGGCCGTCGCGGTCAGCAATCCAAGCACAACAGTGAATGCCGGTAGCACAACGACATTTACGGTCGATGCCCGCAATCTGAGCGAATCTCTGGCCGTCAATAATGCTCGTGTGAGTCTTGTGCTTAATGCCGCAGTCGGTGGTATGAGCATCAGCGCGCCGAGTGGCTGGACTTGTACGGCTCCTGTCGTGGCAGCCGCAAGTACAACGATCAATTGCTCTGCACTCAGCTTCGTAGCAAGTGCAGGGAGTAGCTTCACGGTCGCAGTTCCAGTACCAGTGAATCTTCCTGATGGCGACCTGAGCCTAAGCGCTGCGATTTCAGCAGATCAGTCAGACACGGCGAGCGCAAATAATATTTCGTCGGACTTCGTTACCGTCATCGCTCAAAAAGCTAATCTGGCTATTCGTGCTCGCGGACCTGCGAGTGTCTATGTAGGTTATGTCGCACGCATCAATATCGTTGCCGATAATTACGGCCCCGATGCTGCCCGTAATGTTGCAGTAGCAATCACTACCAATGCGCCAGCGAGCGCTTTCAAAATGATTACACCTGCTGGCTGGACTTGTACTTTGGATTCTGGCTTTGCAACGGCACGATTCCTGTGTTCAATTACGGCCGGAACGCCAATGACCAATGGTGCGCGCCCTGAGTTTATTCTCACCTTCACTGCACCGGCTTCAATGGCATCTAGTAGCCTGATTATCGGTACCGGTATTTCTTCCGACACTGCCGACACCAATGTCAACAACAATGAAGGAAGCTACTCCCTGTTCATCAATCAAGTGCGCAGGATTGCCCCACCTTCGACCCCAAGCAATTAATTTGCGCTTGGCAAACCTTAAAAAACCCAGCTCCGGCTGGGTTTTTTTATCCATTCGCCTGCGAACGGCTTGCCTTTAGGGGCCTATGACTGTTATTTATCAGACTGCCTGGGAGGGCTTTGACGATGCCAATAGTTGCTAATTTTGAAATTGAATATCTGCAATACCTCGGTACCGATGGTCGTTTGCTCAACGACGATTTGCCGGAGTTTGCCAAAGATAAAAATAATATCCTGGAATTATTCAAACAGATGTTATTTGTCCGTAGTTTTGATACCAAGGCCGTCGCGCTGCAACGCACTGGCAAACTGGGTACTTACGCTTCTTGTTTAGGTCATGAAGCGACTCACATCGGCATTGGCAGCGCCATGCAATACGACGATGTGTTCGCGCCCAGTTATCGTGAATATGGCGCCATGTTTATGCGCGGAGTAAAAGCGCGCGACGTGCTGATGTATTGGGGCGGCGATGAACGCGGCAATAATTTTTCCGGGCCGCCACACGACTATGCTTTTTGTGTGCCGATTGCTACGCAATGTCTGCATGCAGCCGGTGCCGCGCTCACTTTTAAATTACGCGGTGAACCGCGCGTTGCGGTTTCTTGTGTCGGCGATGGTGGCTCATCAAAAACCGATACCTATGCCGCCATAAATTCGGCGGGTGCTTATACGCTGCCGTTTATTTTATGCATCATCAATAACGGCTGGGCAATTTCAGTGCCACGTAAAGCACAAACCGGTGCGAAAACATTGGCACAAAAAGGCATTGCCGGCGGTCTGCATTGCTTACAAGTCGATGGCAACGACATTATTGCCGTACGCGCCGCGATGGATCACGCACTTAAACTTGCCCGCAATGGCCATGGCGGCAGCGTGATTGAATTCGTCACCTATCGTTTAGCCGATCACACCACCGCCGATGATGCCCGTCGTTATCGCGACGACGCCGAAGTAAAATCGGCCTGGGAACGCGAACCGATTTCAAGGCTGCGTACTTTTCTAATCAATGAAAAATTATGGAGTGAAACCGAAGAAGCCGCATGGAAAGAAGAATGCGGGCGCTTGGTCGATATTGAAGTAAACGCCTATCTCGAAACCAAAGTGCAACCGGTTGAAGCCATGTTCGATTATTTGTATGGCGATATGCCGGCCGATGTTCTGGCCCAGCGTGCCGACGCCATTGCGTGGGAGAAACGCTAATGGCTGCCATCACATTAATTGAAGCGATCACTCAAGCACTTGCCTATGAAATGCGGCACGATGAAACCGTGCTCGTACTTGGCGAAGATGTCGGCATTAACGGCGGCGTATTTCGCGCCACTGCCGGTCTGCAACAAATATTCGGCGACCAACGCGTACTTGATACACCACTCGATGAAACCACGATTGCAGGCCTCACCGTCGGCCTGGCAACACAGGGCATGAAGCCGATTGCCGAAGCGCAATTCGATGGTTTTATGTACCCAATGATCGATCATATTATTTGCCACGCGGCCCGCATGCGTTACCGCACACGCGGTCGCCTCACCTGCCCGATGGTGCTGCGCGTGCCCTGGGGAGGCGGTATTCGTGCCCCGGAACATCATTCCGAAGCCAATGAATCGATCTTCACCAATGTGCCCGGGCTGCGCGTGGTAATGCCCTCATCACCGCAACGCGCCTACGGTTTATTGCTTGCCGCCATTCGCGACCCGGACCCGGTGATTTTCTTTGAACCCAAACGTATTTATCGCCAATACAAAGAAGAAGTGCCCGACGACGGTGAAGCATTGCCACTCGACGTTTGCTTTGTTTTACGCGATGGCAGCGATGTCACTCTGGTTAGCTGGGGTTCGCAAATAAAAGAAACTCTTGAAACTGCCGACTCACTTGCTAAAGAAGGCATTAGTGCTGAAGTCATCGATGTTGCGTGTTTAAAACCGCTCGACTTCGATACGATTTTGCAATCGGTGAAGAAAACCGGACGCTGCGTGATTATTCACGAAGCCGCAAAAACCGCAGGCTTCGGTGCCGAAATTGCCGCACGTTTAGCCGAAGAAGCTTTCTATGATTTACAGGCGCCCGTCGAACGCGTCACCGGTTATGACACACACATTCCATTATTCAGATTAGAAATGAAGTATTTGCCGAGCGTGGAAAAAATTCTTGCTGCTGTTAGGCGAACCCTATCGGTGTAGGAGCGGTGTAGGAGCGGTGTAGGAGCGACGGAAGTCGCGATGCTTTTGTAGTAGCGCCTTCAGGCGCGACCGAATCTGCAAAAAATTATCTAGAGAAAATAAACATGAGCAATACAAAAATATTCTATCTCCCCGACCTTGGTGAAGGCCTGCCCGATGCCGAGATTGTTGAATGGATGGTAAAAGTTGGCGACGTAATTCGACTCGATGAGCCACTGGTCTCGATGGAAACGGCAAAAGCCGTTGTCGAATTACCTTCACCCGTATCCGGAAAAATACTGAAGCTCGCCGGTGGTCCAGGCGATGTCATCAATACCGGCGCACTGCTGGTCGAATTCGAAATGGACATGAATCTTCCACAGCGCGCTGAAGCCCAAGATACAGGGCATCAACATGGTGGGCCGCAAACCCATGTAGGAGCGACGGAAGTCGCGACTCCGGAAACTCCAGCTACTTCTGTCGCGACTTCTGTCGCTCCTACTACTGTCGCGACTTCCGTCGCTCCTACTACTTCCGTCGCTCCTACTACAGAAGAAAAATCGGCTGACGCCGGCACCGTTGTCGGCGCCATGCAAAGCAGCGATGCCATTCGCAGCGAACAAGCGCTGGCCATCGGCGGTGTTAAAGCCATGCCTGCCGTGCGTGCGCTGGCAAAAAAAATGGGGATTGATCTGACGCGAGTATCGGCCACCGGTGCCGATGGCGTAGTCACGATGAGTGATGTGAAAAATGCAGCGGCCAATGGCAGTGCGAAACCTCTCCCCTCTCCCCCCGGGATCCCCGCGGGGAGGGGCTTCATCAGAGGGGCCGGGGGAGAGGGTACGAATACGACGGATTTATTTAGCGCGCCCGCTACACCCGCAATTCGTGCACCCGCCTCCGTACCCGCCGTGAAGAAAGCCGATGCTCCGCTCGATGTTGATCAACCCATTCGCGGCGTCCGGCGCAATATGATCCGCGTGATGACCGAAGCACACGCGCAAGTCGTCCCTACGACCTTGATGGACGATGCCGATATTCATTCATGGCCAGCAGGCGAAGACATCACCGTACGCTTGATTCGCTCACTCGTGGTGGCGTCGCAAGCAGTGCCTGCTTTGAACTCCTGGTTCAATGGCAAGGAAGGCACCTTGCGTCGTCATTCAAGAGTCGATGTTGGAATCGCGGTGGATACCGATGACGGCCTATTTGTCCCTGCATTACGCAACTGCGAAAACATGAATGCACAAGATGCCCGCAAGGCCATCAACCGCATTCGCGAATTGGTAAAAACCCGCAGCATTCCGCCAGAAGAATTACGCGACTTCACGATTGTGCTATCCAATTTCGGTGTGTTCGCCGGTAAATATGCAACGCCGGTTGTGACACCGCCTTGCGTTTGCATTGTGGGTGCCGGTCGTTTATTTCACGAATTAGTACCGGTACTCGGTGGCGTTGAAACTCATCGCATTATGCCAATCTCGCTAACCTTCGATCATCGCGCCTGCACCGGCGGCGAAGCTGCGCGCTTCTTGCGTGCATTGCTCGATGATTTACAGCGCGCGCGTTGATTTTATTTCAACCCGTGGGAGCGGCGTAAGCCGCGAATTGCTCGGCATTGTCGCAGACCATTCGCGCCTTACGGCGCTCCCACGAAAATCAGTAGGAGCGAGCTCTGCTCGCGAATAAACTTCATCGCAGCGTTATTCGCGAGCAGAGCTCGCTCCTACGTTTTTATTTTTTTGATCTTGAATCTTTTCGCACGAATCCAGAACGCAATGATCATCACGATCAAAAATGCCTTGTATGCCGACAAGGTGGCAACCACCTGTGGCCACAATGGTCCCGCATCTTTCCAATCAAAGGAATAGGCCCAGCGCATGGCCAATCCACTGGCGATTACTGCGATCAAAATAGCAATAACATCAAAACGCCGCCGTGATGCATT
>JAYSXB010000026.1:0-2298 GCA_043717775.1 Arenimonas sp. | reverse complement strand
CGGATGCGCGCTGGCATTAATTTGGTCAACCAACTCATGTGCGTCTCGCGTTGTTTGCTGAGCCGACAGTGTAGCGGCAAACACGACGACGGTCAGCATTGTTCCAGCTCAAATACTGTCTAAGGCATCCCGAATCGGCTTCAGAAAGGCTTCTGCGGTACTCGCTGCATCGACACTTGCTGCCAGAGCTTCCACAAGCGCACTGCCAATCACAATGCCGTCCGCTGCCGGTGCCAATGCCTTAGCAGAGGCCGCATCTTTAATGCCAAAGCCAATCATGACCGGCACTTTGGACTGCTGGCGCAAGGCGCTGGCTTTACTCAACACATCATCAGTATTAATGCTGCTGGCGCCGGTCACTCCGGCAAAACTGACGTAATACAAATAGCCCTGCGATTCATTCGCTAATCGATGCAGGCGCTCGGGCGTAGTGGTGGGCGCGGCCAATGAAATTAAATTCAAGCCATGTTGATTGAAAGCCGCCCGCATCGGCGCCGCTTCTTCAGGCGGCAAATCGACCAACAACACACCATCGACACCAGCGGCAACGGCCTGCATGGCATAAGTTTCCAAGCCGCGCATTTCGATTGGATTCAAATAGCCCATCAGCACAACTGGTGTTTCAGAATCTTGCTCGCGAAATGTTTTCACGCATTGAAAAACAAAGCTGGTATTTACGCCGCGTTCCAAAGCACGTTCGGAACTACGCTGAATGGTCGGGCCGTCGGCCATCGGGTCGGAAAACGGCACGCCGAGTTCGATAATATCGGCGCCGCCTTTCACCAAGCCATGCATGATGGCAACCGTGCTTTCTTTGGAAGGGTCACCGGCGGTAATAAAAGGCACCAAAGCTTTTTTATTTTTTGCTTGCAGGTCGTTTAATTTTTTTGTGATGCGGTTGATGGCAATACTCACAGCGTAATGCCCTCGCGTTGTGCAATCGTGTAAATGTCCTTATCGCCACGGCCGGATAAATTAGCGAGCACGATAGCGTCTTTAGGCATTTCTTTTGCCAGCTTCATGGCTTGTGCAATCGCATGGCTTGATTCGAGTGCTGCCAGAATACCTTCGGTGCGTGCCAATAAATGGAACGCCTCCATACATTCAACATCGGTAATGCCGACGTAACTTGCACGTCCGGTATCTTTCAAAAATGAATGCTCGGGGCCCACACCGGGATAGTCAAGACCGGCCGAGATCGAATGGGTTTCGATAATTTGGCCGTCGTCATCGCAAATTAAATAGGTTCTATTGCCGTGTAAAACGCCAGGACGCCCGGCGGATAAAGAAGCCGAATGTCGCCCTGTTTCAATGCCTTCACCGGCGGCTTCAGCACCGACAATTTTAACTTTTTTGTCATTCAAGAACGGATGAAACATGCCGATGGCGTTTGAACCACCGCCAACACAGGCGACAATGGCGTCGGGCAGTCGACCGTGTTGTTCCAGCATTTGCGCGCGGCATTCATGGCCCACCACCGAATTGAAATCCCGCACCATGCGCGGATACGGGCTTGGGCCGGCAGCGGTGCCGATAATGTAAAACGTGTCATGCACATTGCTGACCCAATCGCGCATGGCTTCGTTCAAGGCGTCTTTCAAGGTTTTTGAACCCGAATGCACGGCGACTACTTTTGCGCCGAGTAATTTCATTCGATAGACGTTGATGGCCTGGCGCTCGATATCGACTGCGCCCATGTACACCACGCATTCCATACCCAAACGCGCTGCGACGGTCGCCGAAGCAACGCCGTGCTGGCCAGCGCCGGTTTCGGCAATGATGCGAGTCTTGCCCATGCGTTTGGCGAGCATGGCCTGGCCAATCGTATTATTGATTTTGTGCGCGCCGGTGTGATTCAAATCTTCGCGTTTCAAGAAAATACGCGCGCCGCCGACATGCGCCGATAAGCGTAGGGCTTCATAAATCGGACTAGGCCGACCGACATAATGTTGATAATCGTGCTTGAGTTCGGCTAAAAATTGCGGGTCCACACGATAGCGATCATAAGCTTCGGTTAACTCGGCCAATGGCGCCATTAAAGTTTCGGAAACAAAACTGCCGCCGTAAATTCCGAAATGCCCGCTGGCATCGGGGAAGGCATTGTAGTCATCAATTTTCATATTCATTGTCTTGGTATTCATTTTGCTGTCAACGCTCGTATTGGTCTGCACTGCGAACCTCATTTACAAATTGCGCCATTTTTTCGCCGTCTTTAATGCCCGGCGCACTTTCAATGCCGCTACTCACATCGACCGCATAGGGTCGGCTGGTTTTAATGGCTTGAGCCACATTGACCGG
>JAYSXB010000250.1:0-8404 GCA_043717775.1 Arenimonas sp. | reverse complement strand
GATGGAACCGGCAAAAATACCATTGCGCTCACCAATATCGCCATTGGCATTGGGAATAAATTTCGGTACCAGAAAAAGCGAAATTCCTTTGCTGCCCGCCGGTGCGTCCGGCAAGCGGGCAAGCACCAGGTGCAGAATATTTTCGGCAACATCATGCTCGCCGGAAGTAATAAATATTTTTGTACCCGTAATGGCAAAACTACCATCACCTAATGCTTGGGCTTTAGTTTTTATCAAGCCCAGATCGGTGCCCGAATGTGGCTCGGTTAGACACATGGTGCCGCTCCATTGGCCGGAAATAATTTTCGGCAGATACAAATCTTTTTGTTCATCGGTGCCATTGGCCATCAAGCATTCATAGGCGCTGTGCGATAAACCCGAGTACATCAACCAGGCCTGATTGGCAGAATTAAGCATTTCGTATAAACGATTATTGAGCAGGCGCGGCAAACCCTGACCGCCATAAGCCATATCGCAACTTAGCGCGGGCCAGCCGGCTTCCGAAAATTGTTGGTAGGCTTCCTTAAAACCTTTTGGCGTGGTGACGACGCCATTACCATGAAAAGTGCAGCCTTCAATATCTCCCGATTGATTCAAGGGGAAGGCAATATTCTCGGCAAATTTTGCGCCCTCTTCGAGCACGGCATTGATCGTATCTGCATCAAGATCAACATACGCCGGCATCTGATTTAGTATGGTTTGTGCATCGAGTAATTCAAACATGACAAAACGCATATCGCGTAAAGGTGCGCGGTAGGTGGGCATAGTGTTTCCAGATAAAGAATTAATTTGAAAATAACATTGCAGCAGTTAAGGAATTGTCACGAGATTAGCCGTAGGAGCGCCTTTAGGCGCGACTGGTCCCGCCAGATCGCTCGCGCCTAAAGGCGCTCCTACGACAGAAATTTGGATCACAGTGCTGTGCCACAAGCATGCCCGCAAGCCCAAGCCCATTGAAAGTTGTAACCACCTAGGTGGCCGGTAACATCGACAACCTCGCCAATAAAATACAGGCCGTCTATTAATTTTGATTCCATGGTACTTGAAGATAACTCCTGCGTATCGACACCGCCGAGCGTGACTTCCGCGGTGCGATACCCTTCGGTACCACTCGCAATTATCGGCCATCGGTTCAACACCTCGGCGGTGATTTGCAATTGTTTTGGCGTGTACTGTTTCATCGGTTTATTTTCGAACTGGTTTTCACACAGGCGATGGGCAAAACGCTTCGGCAAAATATCCGATAAACAGTTTTTCAATTCCGCAGCCGGGTGTTTCGCTTGTTGGCTCTGCAAAAATTCCAGTGCATCGATATCGGGCAGCAAGTTTGCATGCAAGGCCTGGCCCGGTTGCCAATACGACGAAATTTGCAATATGGACGGGCCACTTAAACCGCGATGGGTAATCAACATCGCATTTTTAAATGAGGTTTTACCGCAGGTCACTTCAACCGGTACCGACAGGCCGCTTAAATCCGCTAGTTGTTCCTGTGGTTTACCCGTGAGGGTTAATGGCACCAGTCCGGCGCGTGTCGGTAATATTTTATGGCCAAATTGTCTGGCGATTTCATAACCAAAACCACTTGCTCCCATGCTGGGAATCGAAAGGCCGCCCGAAGCAATTACGCATTTGTGTGTTTCGATAGTACCTTGCGATGTTTTGATAAGAAATAAATTTGATTTTTTATCGATGCTAGCTACCGAACAGGCAGTATTGATTCGCACGCCTGCCCATTCACACTCATCAAGCAGCATTTTGACAATCTGTTTGGACGAGTCGTCACAAAATAACTGTCCGAGTTCTTTTTCGTGATAGGCAATACCGTGACGTTCTACCATATCGATAAAATGCTGTGGCGTGTAACGGGCAAGTGCTGATTTACAGAAATGCGGATTATTGGAAAGATAATTGGCCGGAGTCGTACCGGTATTGGTGAAGTTGCAGCGGCCACCACCCGACATCAGAATTTTTTTGCCGCAACGATTGGCATGCTCGATCAGCAAGACCCTTTTGCCGCGCTGACCGGCAGCAATGGCGCACATCAAGCCTGCCGCACCGCCGCCAATAATCACGGTATCGAAAGCAGTGTTTTCAGTCAGGGAGGAGGGCGCTATCATCTATGCTATTTTAGCGTTTATTGCTATTAATTCGTAGTTTTACGGTAGTAAATTTTGAGGTTATCTGATGAAATCCTGGGGCATCCGTCTTGTCATTTATGGTGGTTTGTTGTTTGTTGTAGTGCATTTCACCAGGATTTTTTGGGACTCTTCATTAGACAATCAAAACCCTTTTATGCAAGGTAGCTCGTCAACATCGATTCTGAAAGCGCCTGAAACACCGCCGTTATTGCAAAGCCAAGATAATGCAAAGCTAGAAAAAAATAATGTACAAGTAATGGATAGTTCGACAGTTGCCGAGCCGATTCAAGAAACTGTGGACGCTGCATTTAATTCTAATGCTAGTGCTAGTGCTAGTGCTAGTAGCTTTAGGCCTGACCCCAAAGGCAGGCTTACCAAGGAACAAGTCACGAGATATATGAATATTTTGCAGATAAGCATGTCAAGGCTAGGATCTGAGTCCGAACTTTACAGCAACAAGAACAAGGCATTGGAAGCGCAGCTTAAAATGCAATCAGAGCAGAAAGCTGTGACCTTAGGGAGCTATTCACATTTGTATTATCAAGGCCTGACAGATATATCTGAAAGTATTGATAAAGCGAGAAAAGTTCATGCGGAAATTTTATTGTCTAAAAATACGCCCATTGAAGAGTATCGTTGGATTGGTGGGCGTGTATATCAAGCTTTTTTATTAGTGGCCAATGCTGAACTCAAAAGAGATAGTGTGACAGCTAAAGCTGAGCAGCTAAAAAAAATCGAAGATATCACTACTGATGACTATGCTGAGATAGAAAACACCTATATCGCGACATTTGGTGTTGAAAATAAAGAAGCATTTAATAAGACAACACCCAATGAAAGGCTTGCTATTTACAAAAAATCACAACGAGAAGAAATAAACAGAATGTACAACGATAGTCTCTACGACAAGCCTATAGATACTGAAGAAATTCGAGCAAATGGTGAATTAGTCAGGCCATATAAATCGATATTTTTAAAAGCGACAAAAGAGTATTTGGTAATGGCGTTGTAGGAGCCTGCTCTAGACCAAGTGTAGGGAGTGCACGCGGTCATATCATGGGTATCTGGAATAGGTTATCGACGAACGTGTAACTTTGTAGTTAAATTGTCGGGGTTCACAAACAGCATTCGGCTGGGAATGATCGGTTTGAAAGTGATTTGCAGAAAGTTTTGCAAGTGTTATAGGTTTTCATAATTAATGTTGACCCTTTAAGGAAATTCATCATGAAAAAATGGCTAGTGGGATGTTTGGTAACCGGTTTGATCTTGCTGGTACTTGGCTGTGGAGCAATGTACTGGTTCGTTTGGCGGCCATTATCGGCGGCTGGAGGTGATTTTATGGGACAGGTCGATAACCTGAAAAAAATCGGCGAAGCCGAACAAGCCGTAAAAAATCAAGCCTCATTTACTGCACCTGTGGATGGAAAACTTTCGATTGCCCAAGTCACTGCTTTTGTAGCGATTCAACAAATCATTTTCGACAAAATGGGACCTGATTTTTCCGTGTTGGAAGAAAAATACAAAAAAATGGGACAGCAAGATATCAAATCCGCAGACCCCAGCATGAAAGATGTGATGGGTGCTTATGCTGATATCACCAGCTTGATGGCAAAAGCGAAAGCAGCTCAAGTGCTGGGATTAAATGCGCAAAATATGTCGATGGAAGAATATCGATGGATCCGTGAACAGGTAAGTGCGGCGCTGCCATACATTACTATGGATGCGCCTGTGCCTGCACCTGATGCATTACCGACAGCGGACGAAGAGGCAGTCACAGACAAGAATGCAGCTGCCGACAAAGCTGTGGAAGATGCCATTGCCAAGGCTCAACAGAGCGCTGTAGAAGCCGTGAAAGAAAGCATTCCCGGTGGCCAGCAAATTGGCGACGTTATGCAGGGGCCTCAAAGTGAAGCGGCTCGTGCGAATGTTGAATTGCTACGTCCGCATAAAGAACTTTTGTTCAAGACGATGACAGCGGCTTGGTTGAGTATGTAAACCAGAATGCCTGAGACATCAAAAAGCCTTCCTCCGTAAAAGAGGAAGGCTTTTTTGTAGGAGGGCCTTCTAGGCCCGACATGTCTGCATGTGATCGGGCCTAGAAGGCCCTCCTACGTCAAATCTTTACCAACTGTTTGCCGTAATTTTTACCGGTTAATACGCGGCGTAGTGCTTCCGGGAAATTCTCGAGGCCTTCGACAATATCCAGTTTGCTTTTCATCTTGCCTTTAGTGGTCATTGCACCTAAAGCAGCAATCGCTTCCGGCGCGCGATCGAGATAATCAATAATTACGAAGCCTTCCATTTTGCCGCGAGCAGAAATCAGCGATAAATAATTGACTGGGCCACGCGCATCCTTACCCGCGTTGTATTGCGAAATGCCGCCGCACAAAACGATACGTGCTTTGAGCTTCAGGCGTTTCAACACGGCGTCCAGGGTTTCGCCGCCGACGTTATCAAAATACACATCAATGCCATCGGGACAATATTTTTTCAGGCCTTCAGAAATATTATCGTTTTTGTAATCGATAACTTCATCTGCGCCGAGTTCATTTTTCACGAAAGCGCATTTAGCCGGGCCGCCAGCAATACCTATAACGCGGCAGCCGAGATTTTTTGCAATCTGCACGACGGTAGAACCAACGGCTCCTGCAGCGGCGGAGACTACAACGGTTTCACCGGCTTGCGGCTTGCCGATTTCAGTCAAACCAAACCATGCGGTTAAGCCGGTACCGCCAAATACGCTCAGTGCCCACGCTGGTTCTGGCAGTTGTGCTGCATCGAATACCCGCATGCCTTTGCCATCGCACACCAGGCTATTTTGCACGCCCATCATGCCGGTCACCCAGGCACCAACAGCAAATTTTTCATTCTTTGATTCCGACACCACGCCAATCGCTGATGCACGCATCACCGCACCCATTTCCACCGGAGGCCAGTAGGATTTTTGTTCGGTCATCCAGATACGCATGGCGGGATCAATCGAAATATAACGAACATCGATGCGTATTTGGCCATCCTTGAGTGCTTGATGATCTTGTGTGCGAAGTTCGAAGTCACTGTCTTTGGGTTCGTCCTGTGGACGGGCAGCAAGATGCAAGGCGCGGTGTTGGTTGCTCATGGAGTTTCCAGAGTGAGAAAAGAATGGGTCGATTCTAAACCGGGAATGGTCAAGGCGAGTTATCTGTTTGTGAAGTAGGGTGGAACCGCCCGCTTTTGGCGATTCCACCGTGCATTTCGATAGTGTTTCCATCATGCGTTGCGATTACGGACAGGTTCGGTGGATTCCACCAAAAAGCGGTGGGATCCACCCTACGGCATTGCGTGTAATTGATGCGCAAGATTATGGGCATCGCCGGGCCAATAGCGTAGGATGGAACCGCCCGCTCTTGGCGATTCCACCATGCATCGCAATAGTGTTTCCATTATAGGTTGCGATGACGGGCAGCTTCGGTGGATTCCACCAAAAAACGGTGGGATCCACCCTACGTCATCGCGTGTAATTCAAGCGCAAGATTACATGCATCGCAGGCCAGTAAAGTAGGGTGGAACCGCCCGCTCTAGGCGATTCCACCGTGCATTTCGATAGTGTTTCCATCATGCGTTGCGATTACGGACAGGTTCGGTGGATTCCACCAAAAAGCGGTGGGATCCACCCTACAGCATTGCGTGTAATTGATGCGCAAGATTATGGGCATCGCCGGGCCAGCGCGCCGATAGATAATGTCGATCTCTTAAGACAAAGCCGGGCTTTAGATTTTTTTCGCTGTCACGCGTCAATGGCATAGGACCTTCGATGAAGTCATCCGGATTCGCCAATGCATCAGTCACTTCGGCCTGCACACTTTGACGGTAAGTACGGTAGTAATTTCCGAGCCATGCACGGGTGATTTGCCATGCCAGCATTTCCTGTTTTTGCAGGAGCGCGGTAGTTTTAAATCCATGCAAAATGGATTTTCCATCACCGCGAAGACTGCGTGCGGCCAGCACCACGCCATGACAAATCGCCGCGACGGGTTTTTGTGCCGAGAAATGCTCTGAAATCAATTCCTGCAAGCATTTTGATTCCAGATAGGGCTTCATGCCTTGCGCATGTCCACCTGGCAGCAAGATGGCATCAACTGATTTTATATCGACGGCATCATAGGCAATCGGCGATAAAAATTCTGCTGATTGCTGCATTTCAGCATAGGCCGAACGACCATTTTTATCGGCAATAAAAAACGGCCTCAATAATCCGAGACCGTTTCCATCAATCATTCGGTGATCTGCCTGCGGCGGTTTTGCATCCGGCGTGGTAAAGACGAATTCATGTCCGCGTTGCTTCAAGAATCGCCATGGCACTGCACTTTCGGTCGGATCGAAATCCCTGGACGGCAGTGGCATTAGGATTTTTGCCATCGCAAATATTACTCGGTTCGAGGACCTTTGCGATGCGCGCCCGGTTTGCCTGATTTGAATGGGCTATCACCGAACTCACGTTTTGGTTTGAAAGATTTTCCGCCACCAGGACGTTCCGAACCGAAAGATTTTTTACCGCCCGGTTTTTTGCCCGCGTTATCAGGTTTTTCACTGTCTTTGGTAATGCGCAATTGCTGGCCAGCGCACCAAACGGTTTTCAGATGGCCCAGTACATCGGCCGGCATGCCTTCTGGCAAATCGATGATGGTGTGGTCTTCAAAAATTTCGATGCGGCCAATATGTTTGGCGTCCAGACCGGCCTCATTGGCAATGGCGCCAACAATATTGCCCGGCTTCACGCCGTGGTCGTGGCCTACTTCAATACGATAAGTTTCTTTGCCGACATCGGCGTCTCTAGCTACGCGCTCTTTTTTCGGCATGGCAGGGCGGTCGCTACGATCACGTTCAAAACGATCGCTGCGCGGGCGTTTTTCTTCATGGGCATATCGATCGGCACGTGAAGGACGATTGCTCGGCGATACTTCTGGCTTTGGTTCGCGTTTTTGTTTTTCCATCACTAATGGAACTTTACCGCGTGCCATTTTTGCCAGTGCGGCGGCAATTTCAATCGCAGGAATATTTTTCTCGCGTTCGAAATCTTCGACCACCGATTGGAACAAGCTCAAGCCACCGGCTGCAATGGTTTCTGCAATCTGGTCTTTGAACTTAGTAATGCGAACGGTATTGATGTCTTCCAGTGTTGGCAATTCCATCGGTGTGATTGGCTGCTTGGTATGGCGCTCGATATTACGCAATAAACTTTGTTCACGCGGAGTGATAAAAATAATCGCATCACCACTACGTCCGGCGCGGCCGGTACGACCAATGCGGTGAACATAGCTTTCGGTATCGTAAGGCACATCAAAGTTGATCACATGACTGACGCGTTCAACGTCCAGACCACGAGCAGCAACGTCGGTGGCAACCAGAATGTCGATCTTGCCGTCTTTCAGATTTTGAATGGTACGTTCGCGTTGGGCTTGTTGAATATCACCATTGATAGCAGCAGCGGAAAAGCCACGTGCCAGCAGTTTTTCAGCGAGTTCTTCGGTGCCCAGTTTTGTGCGGGCGAAAATAATCATGCCGTCAAACGTTTCAGCTTCAAGAATGCGGGTGAGCGCATCGAGTTTGTGCAAACCGCTGACCATCCAGAAACGCTGACGAATATTGTCAGCGGTACGGGTTTTGGCTTCAACGGTAATTTCCGACGGGTTTTTCAAATAGGTTTGTGCAATGCGTTTGATCGCCGAAGGCATGGTGGCCGAGAACAAAGCGGTTTGACGAACAGCCGGCATTTTTTTCAGGATGCTTTCAACGTCATCGATAAAACCCATACGCAGCATTTCATCGGCTTCATCGAGTACCAGGGTTTTGATGTTCGACAAATCCAGCGTGTTTTTATCCAGATGGTCGATCACGCGGCCGGGAGTGCCGACAACAACATGCACGCCGCGACGCAGCGCCGACAATTGCGGGCCATAACTTTGGCCGCCGTAAATCGGCAGCACATGGAAACCCGGCATATGGCTGGCGTATTTTTGGAACGCTTCGGCTACCTGGATCGCGAGTTCGCGCGTAGGTGCCAAAACCAGAGCCTGCGGTTTGGTTTGTTGAATATTGATCTTGTTCAAAATCGGCAAAGCAAAGGCGGCAGTTTTACCGGTACCGGTTTGTGCCTGACCGATGATGTCGCCGCCTGCAAGAATTAAGGGGATGCAGGCCGCTTGAATAGGGGAGGGTGATTCGTAACCGATATCTTTGAGAATCCGCATCAGCGGCTCGCTCAAATTAAGATCGGAAAATAAGGA
>JAYSXB010000249.1:0-3278 GCA_043717775.1 Arenimonas sp. | reverse complement strand
CTTGGTTGGCCGATTCAGCTTGGGTCTATGTAGAAACCGGACGCTCAACCCTGATTGAAGTGCCAAATACGTATCAACTTTATCGCGAGGGCAGCACCCGCGAAGTCTGGTACCGGCTGTTTCGGCATGAAAACGCGGATTCCACTGCTACACTATCGCCTAGTTCATCAGGGACACACGCATGACCCCAGCAAGTAGCCGTATCGCGGTGTATCCCGGCACCTTTGACCCGATTACCAATGGTCATATTGATTTGATTAATCGGGCTTCGGTGCTGTTTGAAAAAATTATTGTTGGTATTGCTGAAAGCCCCGGCAAAAGCCCGGCACTGCCGCTGGAAGAACGTGTGTCGCTCGCCAGAATCGCATTGGCGCATTGCACGAATGTGGAAGTGCGTGGCTTCAATACTTTGCTGGCCCATTTTGTTCATGAAGTGGGCGCTGGTGTATTGCTGCGTGGCCTGCGAGCAGTGTCTGATTTTGAATATGAATTTCAATTAGCCAGCATGAACCGGCATTTAATTCCGGATGTCGAAACCTTGTTTTTAACGCCAGCCGAGCAACATAGTTTTATTTCCTCAACCTTGGTTCGGGAAGTTGCACGATTAGGCGGCGATGTATCGGGTTTTGTACATCCAGCGGTAGCAAAAGCTTTGGCAGCAAAGTGGAAACAAAAATAATTTATTTTTTGAACAAATAAACGGGGGTAAGACCATGGTACGCGCAGGATTTATCGTTTCATTACTAACAATAAGTGTGTTGCTGGCCGCCTGTGGCAAGAAAGAAGGCGAAAAAGCTGGCGGCGTTGAGCTATCGGCAGAAATATTGACCGCACCTAGAGACGGCAAGGACGAGTCCTGGCGTCAGTATTGCGGGCTGCTCTCGGCACAGTATCAAGCTCAAACTACCGGCCAGTTGATTCCTTATTATTTGCCGCGCGCCAGCATGGAGCCGGATCAAAAAGATAATCTCACGGCCAGTAAATATAGTCGCCAAATGGAAGTGGTCAATATGGCGGTGCAGCGCACCGTATTGCCGGGGAATATGCTGGTTTTCTGTTCGCCCGATAGTAAGACAATGGCAGATTTGGTCACCGAAGCTTTTGCCAATCCGCCAAAAGATGCGTTGAAAGATTCCAAAGTATTATTTATTGGCAAAGCCGATGATAACGAACGCGTTAAAGTGGCTGTTGAAGCGACGGGTGCACAACTTGTTTTTGTCGAAGCAAAATAAAAGTTTAGAAAACCGCACAGTTTTGTGCGGTTTTTTTTCGGGTAAATCATGGCGCTTATCATCAACCAGCTTTGCGTTAACTGTGACGTCTGCGAACCAGCCTGTCCCAATCAGGCCATCACGCAAGGCGAATCGATTTATATTATTCATCCGGATCGTTGTACCGAATGTGTCGGTCATTTTGACGAACCACAATGCGTGGTGGTGTGTCCGGTCGAATGTATCGACAAAGATCCGCTCTATGTCGAAACCGAAGAACAATTACTCGCGAAGCTCTTGGGGCTTCAGCAGGAGAATGCAGCATGAAGCGTTTCATCGTAATTGCCTGTCTGGTGTTAAGTTTTAGCCTGCAGGCGAAAACAGAAAATAAGCAGCCGAAGCTAAAGCCCTTCGGTGCGGCCATTTCATCCGCCCATTTTTTGGCAACGCAAGCCGGTCATGAAATTCTGGCGAAAGGCGGTAATGCTTTCGATGCAGCCATTGCGGTTTCGTCGGTGCTTTCGGTCGTTGAACCAATCAGCTCCGGTATTGGCGGCGGTGGTTTTTTTCTTTTACACGATGCTAAAAGCGCTCGCGACATCATGATTGATGCGCGCGAGACCGCGCCAGCATCTGCTACCGCTGCTGCCTATCTCGATGCCAAAGGCGAGCTTGATCGGGACAAAGCCGAGAATGGTCCGATGTCGGCAGGCATTCCGGGATTGCCTGCTGGTCTGGTGCATTTGTCGAAACGCTATGGCCGCTTGCCTTTGTCGGTTTCATTGGCACCGGCCATTCGTATTGCGCGTAATGGCTTTGATGTTTATCAGCGCATGGCAATTCAGTATGCCGAACGCAAGGACGTGATGGAGCGCTACGATGGAACCCGCAAGGTTTATCTAGCCGATGGCGATAGTCTGGAAGTTGGCGAGAAATTGCTACAACCTGATTTGGCGCACACACTCGAATTATTGGCGGCACACGGTAATGACGGTTTTTATCGTGGTGAAACTGCACAAAAAATACTGGCCGATGTAAAAAAATATGGCGGCAATTGGAATGCGGCAGATTTAAGCGGCTACATAGTAAAAGAGCGCACGCCCATTCGTTTCAAATATCGCGATTGGGACATTGTGACCGCGCCACCACCTTCATCGGGCGGCGTGGTATTGGCCGAAATATTGCAGATGCTCGAAGGTTGGGATTTAGCCAAGCTCGATGAAGCGCATCGTGTGCATATCGTGACCGAAGCCATGCGCCGTGCCTATCGTGATCGCACCTTATATCTGGGCGACCCGGATTTCGTAAAAATGCCGATCGCACGCTTGACCAGTGACGATTACGCCGCAGGATTGCGTGCTTCCATCCTTCCCGATAAAGCCACTCCAAGTGCCATGTTACCCGGCGCGAATCCGCCGTTGGAAGGCGTCAACACGACGCATTTTTCGATCATTGATAGCGATGGTAATTTAGTTGCTGCAACGCAAACCGTAAATCTTTCTTTCGGCTCCGGCATGGTGGTCGATGGCGCCGGTTTTCTGCTGAATGATGAAATGGATGATTTTGCCTTGCGTCCCGGCACTCCCAATGCTTTTGGTGTGCTTGGTTATGATGCTAATGCAGTAGCGCCGGGCAGACGCATGCTTAGCTCGATGACACCAAGCTTCATGATCGGCAAAGATAAAATTTCAGTGCTCGGCGGCAAAGGTGGCAGTCGCATTATCACGATGGTTTTGCTGGGTATGCTGGGAATCGAGCAGGGCCAAAGTTCGGAGCAGATTGTGGCGTTGCCGCGTTTTCATCATCAATATTTACCTGATACGATTTTCACCGAGCCCAACGCGTTGGTGCCGGAAACCTTGAAAACGCTTGCAGCGATGGGACATACCGTGACGGTGAGCCCGGCGAAGTGGACAAGCTTGATGCATTCAGTGGACTGGAATGTTCGTGATAATACGTTGCATGGCGGTGCTGATCCCCGTAACGAAGTTGGCTCGGCAGTAGTGGTTCCAAAGAAAACCACAAACAAGAAATAAGTAGGTCGGGCCCCGGCCCGACATTATTGGT
>JAYSXB010000248.1:0-8408 GCA_043717775.1 Arenimonas sp. | reverse complement strand
ATAACGGCATCGGTGCCATCAATCACCGAGTTGGCAACATCGAGCACTTCTGCGCGCGTCGGGATTGGATTATCGACCATCGATTGCAGCATTTGGGTCGCGGTAATGACGATGCGATTATGTTCAAGCGCGGTACGAATGATTTTTTTCTGCAACCCGGGCAATTCCGCATCACCAATTTCAACACCCAAATCGCCACGCGCAACCATCACCACATCGGACGCAATCGTAATTTCATCCAGATTGACAATCGCTTCGGCGCGTTCGATTTTTGCGACCATTTGCGCGCTACTGCCGGCAGCTTTCGCTAAATTTCTCGCTTCATGCATATCTTCAGCCGAGCGACAAAACGACACTGCGATAAAATCGACTTCAAGTTTGGCTGCAACAATAATGTGTTCTTTATCCTGATCAGTAAGCGCACCGAGCGACAGCCCGCCGCCTAAACGATTCAAGCCTTTGCGGTTCGATAAGTAACCGTCGGTCAATACGATGGTGTGAATGCTGTCGCCTTGCACCGACAATACTTCGAGCGCCATCAAACCATCATCGAGCAACAAGGTGTCGCCCGCATTAACGTCATCGACCAAGCCAAGATAACTACAGGCCACTTGCGTGTTGTCACCGAGCGGCGCATTGGCACGGCAAATCAGACTGAATTTATCGCCGACTTTGAGTTGTACTTTGTCGTTAACGAATTTTTCGATACGAATTTTCGGGCCTTGCAAATCGGCCAGGATGCCGACTTCGCGACCTTGCTTCGCGGCTGACGCACGCACGGCATGCACGCGAGCAGCATGATCTTCAGGCGTGCCATGCGAAAAATTCATTCGCACCACATTTACGCCGGCACGAATTAATTCATCCAATACACCCGGTGCGTCGGTCGCGGGGCCAAGCGTGGCCAGAATTTTAGTGCGTCGCAACTGAACTTGCATATCTGATTCCCACTGTATGGTTTTTTGTAAGATGCTTCATCTTAATGCACTTGATTGCATTAATGAAACAAACCCAGCAATTGCTCCGGCTGCTCGAGAATATGATCGGCATTGGCTCGTGACAATTCTTCCAAGCCGCCGAAACCCCAGAGCACACCCACGCTGGAAATATCGTGATGCTTGGCGCCTTCAATGTCCATGTGGCGATCACCAATCATGACGCAGTCTTTCGGCGCTACCTGCATGCTTTCCATTGCAATTTCAATCAACTGCGACTTGTAACTGATACGCCCGTCCAAGCTTGCGCCCGAGATCATTTCAAAATGATGACCGAACGGTAAATGTTCGATAATTTTTCGTGCATGTCCATCATTTTTTGCCGTCACCACCGCTAGGCGATGACCGCGTTTTGCCAATGTTTCAATGACATTTTCGATGCCTTCATAAACCGTATGCTCGGCCCAGCCATCGGTTTCAAAACGCTCACGGTAAAAACGCACCGCTGCCTCGGTTTTTTCTGCATCCTTAAGCAATGGCGAAAAACTGTCGCGCAAGGGCGGGCCAATCCAGCGCCGCAATTCATGCTCCGGCGGCACCGGCTCACCGGATTTTTCCAGTGCATAGGCAACACAACGGGTTATGCCGATGGCCGAATCAATCAAGGTGCCGTCCAGATCAAAAAATAAAATTGCCATTAATTGGCAGCCCGCTTCATTAAGGCTGTCACGGCAGGTAATTCCTTGCCTTCGCAAAACTCCAGAAATGCGCCGCCGCCGGTAGATATATAACTAATGCCCGATTCAACGCCGTATTTATCAACCGCAGCGAGCGTGTCACCACCACCGGCAATCGAAAATGCATTCGATGCCGCGATCGCTTTGGCCAATACTTCGGTGCCTTTACCAAAAGCGTCAAATTCAAATACGCCGACCGGGCCATTCCAGATTACGCTACCGGCATTTTTAATCATTTCGGCATAACGGGCAGCAGTATCGGGCCCGATATCAAGAATCATGTCGTCGCTGTTTACTTCATTAACTTGCTTGATGGTCGCCGGTGCATCGGCGGCAAATTTCGGCGCAACTACGACGTCGGTGGGGATCGGAATATCGGCACCACGCGCTTTAGCATCGCTCATAATTTTTTTCGCGGTATCGAGTAAATCATGTTCGCAAAGTGATTTACCCACGTCATAACCCATCGCCGCAATAAAGGTATTGGCAATGCCGCCGCCGACAATCAGTTGATCGACCTTGCCGACCAGATTCGATAGCAATTCCAATTTCGTTGACACTTTTGAACCGGCAACAATCGCAATCAGTGGGCGAGCGGGATTTTGCAAAGCCTTCGCGAGCGCATCCAGTTCCGCCATTAGCAAGGGGCCACCACAGGCAATTTTTGCTTGTGCAATCACACCATGGGTAGAGGCCTGCGCGCGATGGGCAGTCCCGAAGGCGTCCATTACGAAAACATCGCAAAGCGCGGCATATTTTTTTGCCAGGATTTCATCGTCTTTGGCTTCGCCGATATTCATCCGGCAATTTTCCAATAGCACGACTTTTCCCGGCGCCACTTGCACGCCATCGAGCCAGTCTTTTATCAAGGGCACCTCAAAGCCCAGCAATTCGCTCAAGCGCTTTGCAACCGGCGCGAGCGAATCTTCTTCGTTCCAGACGCCTTCTTTTGGTCGGCCCAAATGCGACATCAGCATTAAAGCAGCACCCTTTTCCAACGCCAGTTTGATGGTCGGCAATGCTGCCGTGATGCGTTGATCGGACGTTACCTGGCCGTCTTTTACCGGCACATTCAAATCTTCGCGAATTAAAACCCGCTTGCCAGCCAAATCCAGATCCGCCATTCGTAACATCGACATTGCCTTACTCCAAAACAGTGATCCTCTATTTTCGCCTGTGAACAGATATCCATCAAATCAGGCGCGGCTCGTGCGAAAATACGCGCATGAATGCTCAAGCCAGCCCACCACTACCGACACTGGAAGCGACCCGACTGCGCTTAAGGCCCTATCTGGATTCCGACGCTACGGCTTTGTTTGCACTCTACGGCGACCCCAAAGTGACCCGCTATTGGTCGCACCCGGCCTGGACGGATCCGGCCCAGGCGCATTTGTATTTGAGTCTGCGAAAAGACGAACCCACCACGGCTGTGCATGCCTGGGCGATTGCCAATAAACAATCGAATGAACTCATTGGTGCGCTGACATTTTTTTCGATCAGCGGGCCGCATGCGCGAGCAGAAGTGGGCTATTCCTTGTTGTCGGATTTGCAGGGACAAGGTTTAGGTACCGAAGCACTAAACACCGCATTGCAATACGGCTTTGAAATATTGAATCTTTATCGTATTGAAGCCGATGTCGATCCAAGAAATATTGGCTCGGTAAAACTACTGGAAAAACTGAATTTTCAACGCGAGGGTTTATTGCGACAACGCTGGCGTGTGAATGGCGAAGTTTGCGATAGCGTATTGCTGGGCTTGCTGAAAGAAGATTATAAAGCGCCATGAAATTGAACCAGGCCGAGGCCGCATTATTATCGCAGGCGTTACAGGCGCTGAAAAACGGCGAGGTAATTGGCTTGCCGACCGAAACCGTTTACGGCCTCGCGGCCGATGCGATGAATATTGCTGCGGTACGAAAAATATTCGCCTTGAAAGGCCGCCCGGTGGATCACCCGCTGATTGTGCATATCGCCGATAGTGCGCAACTTTCAAAATGGGCGATTAATATTCCCGAAGAAGCCTTTGTACTTGCCCAGCATTTCTGGCCAGGACCGTTGACGATAATTCTTCAGAAACATCCATCGGTACCGAGCGAAGTCACTGGCGGCCAGAACACGGTTGGACTGCGCTGTCCTGCGCACCCACTGGCATTGACTTTATTGCAGCAATTAAAGGGTGGCGTAGCTGCACCATCGGCAAATCGCTTCGGTCATATTTCACCGACAACGGCCCAGCATGTGAGAAACGAATTTGGCGATGCGGTTCCAATAGTGCTTGATGGCGGAGAATGCGAAGTGGGCATTGAAAGCACGATTATCGATTTAAGTTCGGAGCAACCGCGACTGTTACGCCCCGGCATGATTTCGCAAATCGACATTGAATCGGTGATCGGTTCGATTGAATCGCAGGCAAATCTGGAAAGCCCGCGTGTCTCTGGCAGCCTTGCCGCGCATTACGCACCGCGCACGCCCATGCGTATGCTTGCGCGCGATGCATTGATTCTGGAATACGGCATCAAAGTAAAACAAGGCCTGCATTGCGAAGTGCTATGTCTCGATACATTGCCCGACAGCCTAAAAGGCTTGAGCCTGAGCAATGAATATCATGCCTATGCACACGGCTTGTATGCCGCCATGCGTGAACTCGACAGTCGCCATGCCGATTTACTGCTGATGGAACAAACACCGCAGACAGCCGATTGGCTGGCAGTAAACGACCGATTGAATCGTGCGTTGGTGGGTGCGGGTGTTGAAGATCTGGAATCGACCTGATACGTAGGAGGGCCCTTGGGCGCGACGCGTCGCCCGCAAGCGGCCTCCTACCCGTCTAAACTTTTGTCAACATCAACCGCGACGTCTCTCCAGCAATAACAACATCGACAAGCTCAGCAACACGCGTTCTTCTTCGTCTTCAGTTTTGAAACCGGCTTTATTTTCCAGCTTGAAACGACGGCCAATCAATGACGATTCCTTTACCAGTCTCACCACTAAGGTTCCGGTTTTATCCGTCACCAAATACGCCGGGTGAAATAAATAACCGGAAAACAAACCGATAATCGGAATCCCTTCAATAATCGCGTCCGCCACTTTTATCCAGGCGTTTTCTTCGCGAATTGTATGAGTCAGCGCTTGTTGTGAATCAAACACTTCGTAATGCGCTTTGAAAATCGAGGCCCAGCCTTTACGCGCGACCTTACCGAGGTCTTGACCGGCAGCATTGGTAAAATTATAAGCGGCAGAAAAATCCAGCCATTTATTGGCCTTGATCGTATAAAGCTTCTGCGCTTGCGTTGAATCCTTGCAAACAACCACTTCTTCCAGCAGCTTGAACATTTTTTGGCGTACGTAAAACAGGGACTTATCACGCGCATCGGTAATCGTGAAATCGCTCGAAAGCGTGGTGATCTTGAAAATCAGGGATAAGGGGTATTGGTATTTCATGTTTTTGGCGGCCTTCAATAATAGGCCACCATCATAAATGAAGACCGAGCAGCCAAGTTCGGTAATAAAGGCCCCCCCCCCACAAGTACCCACCCCGTGATCCGCGCACCATCACTTTTATCCGTGAGCGTCAATGAACTAGGACCTGCCCCGCTATTACCCCTGACTTTAGTAACTGGACATCGCGTGAAAATAAAGTTAAAAACACGGGGTTGACATCATGTAACACCATTTTTACCCATAAGTTACCAATAAATTACCAATAGGCCCTGTTCACTTGGTACTCATTGACGTCAACCCGCCATCTCTACATACCTTGCACTAGGAGATTAACCAAAATGAAAAATAGAAATTTACTTGCCGAGAGTGTTCGGCGTGCTCTATGGCTCGGCGTTGCTAGCACCAGCATGCTCGGCGCCACGGCCTTTGCTCAAGATGCCAAAACAGAACCTAAAACTCTTGAATCTGTCCAAGTCACTGGTTCGCGTATTCCGCGTACAGAATCCGAAGGTGCAAGCCCCGTTTTCAAAATTGACAAAGCCACCATTGAAAAAACTGGTGCCTTGACCATAGGCGATTTTATTCAGGAAATCCCTTCAATTGCCGGTGCAGCGACTAACCCCGCCGTAAATAATGGTGGCGGCGATGGTGCTTCTACTGTTTCTTTACGCGGTTTAGGCGATCAACGCACTCTGCTTTTGGTGAACGGCCGCCGCATTGTCACTAATGACGTCAATTCCATTCCCATGTCGATGGTGCAATCGGTCGAAGTCTTGAAAGACGGCGCATCCGTGGTTTACGGCTCCGATGCCATTGGTGGCGTCATCAACTTTATTCTAAGAAAGAATTTTGATGGCGTGGAAACCAATGTCAGCTACGGCGTTAGCGACAGAGGCGACGGCGACCGTGTTGGCTGGAATGCGACAGCAGGCTTTACTGGTGACCGCGGCAGTATAATTTTAAGCGCTAATTATAATAATCAAAAAGAAGTCCGCGCTTCGGATCGTGACTTTTCGTTCTACGCACTGTCATTGGGCTCCACCTCCTCTACCAGCGTGGTTCAGGGGGGGTCTAGTAGAGCGCTTACGGGGCGTTATTTCTTGAATGCTCGTGATGCTAATGGCAACCTGTTAAATCCGGCTTTGCAAAATGCGCTGATAACGCAATACGGCTGCACAAACATCACCTTGATACCAGGCGCCACGGGCGCCAATCAAGCAGACTTTCGCTGCTTCAATTTCGGTCGCGATGCCTTTAATTACCAGGCTGTCGGCAACCTGGAATTGACGCCTTCGGAGCGTTCCGGCCTGTTTGTCACGGGTAATTACGACATTACCGACAATATCAATGCCTATGTCGATGTGTTTACCAATCGCACACGTTCGGCCTCGCAAATTGCTCCACTGCCGTTCGATGGTTTGGGTGATGGTGTTTCACTATCCCAATTTAACCAATACAACCCTTTTGGCGTTCAAATTAATGATATTCGTCTGCGCTTAAGCCGTATTGGCAATCGCCGGTACGAGTTCGTTACCAACGTCAATCATATCAATACAGGTTTAAAAGGTGCTTTTGGTGATACCTCATGGAGTTGGGATGCCAATATCGGCTACGGCAAAATCGATCAAGAGTTTAAAAACTTTGGCTATATCGATTACGTCGCGCTGGCAGCAGGATTAGGTCCATCACGAAATGGTGTGTGCTACACCAATGGCACCTTTACTACTGCCATTCCCGGCTGTATTCCAATCAATTTTGTCGGTGCATATGATCCAACAACCCCTGCAGGCCAAGCCCAACAAGCCGCCTTAGCAAAAATTTCAGTTGACTTGTTCAATACTAGACAGCAAGTCCAAAAAAGCTTCCAAGCTAACTTCAATGGCGATTTATTTGCTATGAAAGCAGGTAATGTACAGGCTGCCGTCGGCTTTGAGTACCGTAAATTAAGCTTGAATGTTGACATTACACCAAGGCAGATTTTCAACCCAGTCACGCTCACCTGCGATGTTTCGCAAGAAGTCTGTGCATCCGATACAAAGGGTAGCTACAACGTGAAAGAGGTGTATGGTGAAGTTCGTATTCCTTTCACCGATAAATTTAGTGTTGAAGTAGGTACACGTTGGTCAGATTATTCAACCTTCGGAAGCACCGTTAATAGCAAAGTAGGGTTCGAATTCCGACCATCGGAACAAGTATTGTTACGTGGTACCTATGCCGAAGTATTCCGCGCCCCGACTATCAATAATCTTTTCGGTGGCCTTGCTGTTACCAACCCGACTTATAAAGATCCGTGCAAAGGGGTAACTCAACTTCGAAATCCTGCCCTACCTTTCAACGCTATTACTAACCCCTATGTATTTTCGACAAATCCCGCATGTAGTGGGATATTTGCAGACGGCAGTTATGCTCAATCCGATAGCCAAACAACTGCGGTCTTGGGCGGCACCTCAACGCTGAAGCCAGAAAGCGGAAGAGTAGTAACCTTGGGCTTGGTTTATGAACCTTCATGGCTAGAAGGTTTTTCCACCACAATCGATTTTTGGAACACACGATTAGAAAATACCATCGGACAACTCGGCACCCAAAGTATTTTGAATGCCTGTTTTGACAGCAGCCCAAGCAATCCATCAGTTGTCTGTAGTCTGTTCACTCGCCGTGCTAGCAACGGCGCGATTGAACTTGTTACCGATCGTGATGAGAACGTCGGCATTTATAACACTACAGGTGTAGATATTGGCTTCAAGTATCGCTTTGATACTGCCATTGGTGATTTCCGCGTCAGCTGGGACTCCACTTACCTCGACAAATTTGATGTCGAACTACAATACAAAGGTGTATTTGTTCAAGATCAGGAAAATGCCGGCACCTTCCTGTCATCAGCAAACGGCGGCTTGGGTAATTACAGTAAATGGCGTTCCTTGGCTAACGTGGCTTGGAGCAAGGGCATTTGGGATGCGTCTTGGACACTCCGTTACATCGACGGCTACACCGTCGGCAGTACGGCAAGAAACGGTACCTGCGCAAATTTAGGATTACCGCAAGAGGCTCCTGGCTGTCAGTTCTCCATTCCTTCATACACCTATCATAATGTGCAAGCAGGCGTGAAATTCCTAGATGGGAAAATCAAACTACGCGTAGGTGTTGATAACCTGACCGACAAAGTTCCACCACTTCTTTATCAGAACAACTCGCTCAACGGCAATACTGATGAGCGCACCTATGACACGGTTGGGCGTTACTACTGGATGAATGTAGGCGTGTCGTTCCAGTAAGAACTGCGCCATGTAGTATTTAA
>JAYSXB010000247.1:0-8414 GCA_043717775.1 Arenimonas sp. | reverse complement strand
GCACATGCGGAATGACCACGCCCCAATCGGTGCTATGACTGTAGGTGAATTTTGCACCGACTTGCGATGCAATTGAAGTCAGGTCGCGGGTCTCAATCACCACGCCCAAGCCACTGCCAGGGCCGGCTTCAAGTGTTTCGACGCTTTGATCAAAACCCAGCTTGGTATAAAGCAAGCGACCATAAGGGCCAATGCTTAAACCGCCTTTCTGGAAGTCGTGACCGAAAGTGAAAGCCGCTTCAAGCATGTCACCGGACGATGACGAACGTCCGGTTTGATCAATCGTGGTAAAGCCGCCGCCAGCCAATGGCAAGGTGTAGCGAATGCGCCGTTCTAAATCGTAATTATTACGACCGTAGGTTAATACGGTATCGGCGTACCAACTATTTTCTTTATAGAAAGTACTGTAAGCCGACGCACTCCATCCGGTGGTATCGAGCGTGCCTTCGGAGCCATTGAGATCGGTGCCTTGACGCGTGATGCCTATGGCGGCACCGAAGATAAATTTATCGCTGTAACGATAATCTATACCTGCAGTCAGACCATTGATGTCGTAATCAAACGCAGGGTTAACACTACCGGCTTGTGCTTCACCGCGACCAATCGTACCGGCGGCAAAGAATCCCCAGCGTTGGAAATCAGCACCAAGTTGCGGGCTCGGTTCGTCATCACCGGTCAATGCGTTGCCGAGTGCACCGAGCGAAATCGTGCCGCTACCATTGGTGTACGCAAGACCTTCAAAACTGGTGCCTTGGGTACCGCTGCGTAAGGCTGCGATGCGTGCTTTCAAATTCTGGAATTGCGATTGCGCAGCCAGCATGGTTGCAGTGGCTTGAGCGATGGCAATATTGGGGATTAATTGATCGAGTGCATTGGTAGCCGCAGCAGGATCCACGCCGACCGCATTGATAATGGCCGTGCAGTCGTTGAGCAATGCCGTTTGTGCCGGTGTGGGTGAAGTGATGGCGGCCAATGCGGGGCAGAGCGTATCAATGGCATCGGCAATACTTGCTTGTTCTGTTGTTAATCCCGACAAATTGCTGATGCCGGCATTGTGGCTAAACGTCACTGAACCGGTGACTAAACCGCTTATCGGGTTGGTGTAACTTGCACTGACACTAACCACGCCCGAACTGATGGCGGTCACGATGTTGGTGGCTTCGCCGGCTGCGTTAGTCGTGCTGGTGGCGGTAGTCAGGGTGCCGTTGACGGCTGTCCATTGAATGATGGCACCAACGACTGGATTATTGGCGATATTCAATAAACGCACACGCATGAGTACCGATGCATTGCCCGGGGTAAGACTTTGCGAGTCGCCATTTAATTTGGTAATGCTATCGCCAACCGCCAGAGCTGTTGCCGTTGCAGTAAACGAGGTGGTGGAGCCGCCGGGCGTCGAGGCCGTTACCACGTAGGGTCCCGCACTTGGGCCCAAGGTAAGTGTGGTTGATGCACTACCGCCGGCATTGGTGACGGTGTTGGTGACCGACAGCAATGCACCGGTGCCCGTGGTAATCGCGAAAGTAATCGGCACGCCACTTAAGGCTTTGATCGAACCCGATTTCGGACCGATCGAAGTGACACCCGTTGGCGGAGTAATTTGTACCGTAAGTGGCAATGGCAGAACGGTGGATACCGGAGCTGACTGGCCATTACCACTAGCGCTGCCAAGTGTCACGGTAACTGCCGATACCGTGAAGTTTTGCGTCAAACTTCCACCTAAAGCCGAAGCGCGAATAGTGGCGGCACCCGATGTATTTCCAAACGTCAGCGAAATTTGTCCATCGCCAGAGGCATTGGTCAAACTGCTCGTGCCCGATAAAGTGGCCGGGCCCGAAAGCACACTCCAGGAAATGGTCTGGCCGGAAAGCGCCGCGCCGAAACCATCTTGTAGTCTGACTACCAAAGGATTATTGATAAACGAACCCAGCACACCTTGTTGATTGTCGCCCGATTGTTTTGTCAGCGTGGATGCAGGCACTGGATTAATGGTGTGATTGAAAGCAACAAACTTGGTGAGATCGTCGGAACGAGCCGCAGTGACGGTAATAAGGCCGGGATTAACCGAAGTCATATTGATAATCGCAATACCGCCCGAATCGGTTACCGATGAGGTAATGGCCGGTGTTGCGGAGCCTGCACCGCTAACTGTCCAGCTGATATTCAAACCACTGACCGGTACGCCATTGTCTTGCGCTGAAACCGACATGGTCGTAAACGCATTGCCTGCAATAACGCTCTGGCCATTGCCGCTAATAATTGCAATGGTTTTTACTGCTGGTGCTGCGGTGACATTCAATGTCGCTGTGCCATTAATCGCACCTTGCGTTGCGGTAATTGTTGTCGCACCACCGGTAAACGAACCCGCACCATTCGCCGTTGCACCGGCCATCGTCGCGAGTGAAGTGTTAGAACTGGACCATACAACCGAAGCAGAAATATTTGCCGTGCTCGCATCATTAAATGTGCCGGTCGCGATATAGGTTTGCGAGCCATTACTCGCGATGGTGCTTGTTGCCGGTGTGATGGCAATAGAGACCAACACCACCGCCGCAGGATTTACATTCAATGTCGCCGTGCCATTAATCGCACCTTGGGTTGCGGTAACCGTTGTTGCGCCGCCACTAAACGAACCCGCACCGTTGGCCGTTGCACCGGTCATCGCTGCAAGCGTGGTGTTTGAACTCGTCCACGTAACGGAAGCAGAAATATCGGCGGTACTGGCATTATTGAAAGTACCGGTAGCGATATAGGTTTGTGAACCGTTGCTCGCGATGGTGCTTGTGGCTGGTGTCACTGCAATCGATACCAATACGACTGCTGCTGGATTCACATTCAATGTTGCAGCGCCATTGATAATACCTTGAGTTGCCGTGATCGTTGTTGCGCCGCCGGTAAACGAACCCGCACCATTCGCCGTTGCACCGGCCATCGTCGCGAGTGAAGTGTTGGAGCTGGCCCATGTGACCGAAGCAGAAATATTCGCTGTGCTCGCATCGTTAAACGTACCAGTCGCGACATACGTTTGCGACCCATTGCTGGCAATCGTTGTAGTGGCGGGTGTGACGGCAATCGAGACAAGAACAACAGCAGCCGCATTCACATTCAATGTCGCGGTGCCGCTAATCACTCCTTGCGTTGCCGTGATCGTAGTGGCGCCGCCGGTAAACGAACCCGTACCATTCGCCGTTGCACCGGTCATTGTCGCGAGTGAAGTGTTAGAACTTGACCAGGCAACCGAGGCAGAAATATTCGCCGTGCTCGCATCATTAAATGTGCCGGTCGCGATATAGGTTTGCGAACCGTTACTGGCGATTGTGCTTGTTGCCGGTGTAACGGCAATAGAGACCAACACCACCGCCGCAGGATTTACATTCAAGATCGCGGTGCCGCTGACCACCCCCTGCGTTGCCGTGATCGTTGTCGCACCACCGGCAAACGAACCCGCACCGTTGGCCGTTGCACCGGTCATCGTCGCGAGTGAAGTGTTAGAACTGGACCATACAACCGAAGCAGAAATATTCGCTGTACTTGCATCATTAAATGTGCCGGTCGCGATATAGGTTTGTGAACCGTTACTCGCGATGGTGCTTGTGGCTGGTGTCACTGCAATCGATACCAATACGACTGCTGCTGGATTCACATTCAATGTCGCCGTGCCATTAATCGCGCCTTGCGTTGCGGTAATGGTGGTCGCACCACCGGTAAACGAACCCGCACCGTTGGCCGTTGCACCGGTCATTGTCGCGAGCGAAGTGTTAGAACTGGTCCATGTGACCGATGCAGAAATATTCGCCGTGCTCGCATTGTTGTAAGTGCCGGTCGCAACGAAAGTTTGTGATCCATTACTTGCAATGGTGGTAGTGGCGGGTGTGACGGCAATCGACACCAACACGACTGGCGCAGCAGTGACATTCAATGTCGCGGTGCCGCTAATCACTCCTTGCGTTGCAGTAATCGTTGTCGCGCCGCCGGTAAACGAACCTGCAGCGTTGGCTGTAGCGCCGGTCATCGTTGCAAGCGTGGTGTTTGAACTTGTCCATACAACCGATGCAGAAATATCTGCAGTCGAACTATCGTTATAGGTGCCGGTAGCAAGAAATGTTTGCGAACCATTGAATGCAATGCTTGGCGTAACGGGCGTTACTGCAATCGATACAAGTACAACGGGCGCCGCCGTGACATTTAATGTCGCGGTTCCACTAATCACACCTTGTGTTGCGGTAATCGTCGTGGCACCACCGGTAAATGAACCCGCACCATTGGCAGTAGCACCGGTCATAGTGGCTAAAGAAGTATTCGAACTTGTCCATGTCACAGTGGCAGAAATGTCTGCCGTACTCGTGTCGCTAAAGCTGCCGGTTGCTACAAAAGTTTGCGCTCCATTATATGCAATAGTTGGAGTTGCTGGCGTTACTGCAATACTTTGCAAAACAGGTGGAGTAACAGTCAAATTGAATAATACGAATGCAGTCGCGTCATCCACGCGTTGGGCGCGGATAACCAGATTTCCCTGCGTAGTGCCAGCCGTTACACCGACACCCGAAAAGCTGCCGGACGTGGTGCCGCAGCAACTTAATACTGCGCCTGTTGCAGTGCTGCTGGCATCGATCGAATATTGAATCTGGGTGCCGTCGGGGGCTGACAAACCGTTGTCGAGTGCTTGCACCACGACATTCAGGGGGAATGCCAAACCAGCGGGCGTACTCTGCCCATCGCCATCGTGATTTAGCAAAGTGCGAACCACGGGTGGAGCACTAGCATTTACGTTAAATCGAAAAATAACTTCGTCGCCAGAGCTAGGCGCCACAGGCGTCGGGTCATACTCTGCAATCACCACATTGTTAAGAAGCCCCGCGACTTGTGCCGTAAAAATAGCGCCTGAATCTGCTCGGCCACCGCTATCGGTGGTGACAATTGTCGGCGTACTATTGACGCCCGTGCTGCTACTAAATTTTATACTCGCGCCCGCAATGGGAGTGCTGCCTGAGTCGGTCAAACGCACTACGGCATTAAATGGTGTGCCAACAGTTGCGATCAGCGGATTGCTACTAATGGGCGATAAAACAGGGGGCGCAGCAATGGCATTCAAATTGAAAACCACCGATTGCGTCGGGAATGCTCGCAATGAAGATATCCAACTTGCCGTCACCACTATTGCGCCAGGGCCAGTTGCAGTAACCGTGTTATTGCTATTGCCCGAGCCGTCCAATGGGGTAGTGGGCGTAGTTAATGTTGCAGGACCACTAACAGTCCATTCAATGCTTAAAGGGTTGGGCGCTGTGCCGCTTTCCAATTGCACAGCAAGTGCCGAAGAAAGATTACCAACGGTAATAGATTGAGCATCGCCGGCTGTTTTCTTCAAGGCGATGGCATTAATCGTGAAAGTCGTAGTCGGGTCGCTACCAACGCAGGTCGCATTACCCAAGGCGTTATAGCAAGCCGTTACGGTAAATAAACCGCCTTGGTTTGCTGTAAACGTGGTGCTTGCACGGCCGGTCAGATCTACCAGAACCGATGTGACGCCAATATTGGTAGCGCCGGGATTGTTATTGGTCCAGTTAACGCGGCCATCGGTTATTGCCACGCCACCCAGATTTGCAAAAGCGATCAATGAAATGGATTGGCCTGCTGCAACTGTCGGGGTTCCGCTAAGGTTGTCCAGTTGTCGAATACCCGAAGCCAAGGTGAAGAACACTCTGATGCTTGGATTGTCTGAGCGTTCAGCTTTTACAATGACAGTGCCGGGCGTGTTGCCGAAAAGAACATCGGCAGCGGCTTTGCCGCCGGTGTCGGTAGGGCCGGAAGTCGAATTAATAACAGCATCACCTGAAACAACACTCCAATTAATCGTCAAGCCGCCATCGCCTGAGCCACCGGTAGTGGCAGATACCGTCAAGCCACTTGCAATGGTATTAGTAGCACCGGTTTGGCCGTCGCCACCAAGAATTTCAAGTTTGGCGGTGCCGACATTGATCAGCCAAATAATATCGGCCGGTTGGCAACCTGGCTCGGAGCCATCGCATTTCGCTTTTGCAGTAACGGTATAGCTGCCGCTTGAATCAATATTCACCACATTACTGACGCGGCCACTGCTGTCAGTGACTGGTGTGATATTAGTGCCTAAACTGGCGCCGCCTAATGGACTGATTGACCAGATAACATCCTGACCAATATAGCCACTACTCTTGAATAAATATTCCGCGGTTAACGTGACCTTGTCGCCCGGAGAAGCAGAAACCGGCGAAGGCGGAGAAACCCGGTTAAATTGAAGACTACCCGGTGTACCGCCAACGTCAATAGTGAAATCAACCAATAATTCGGTGCAAAATCTGGTGTCGGCCGGATCACAAACACTGGCGCGAACTTTATAAATGCCGGTTATGCCAGCTTTGAAATTAATTTGGTTTTCGCCATTGCCGTCAGTAAATTTACCCGTGACGGGGGCAATGCTCGCAATACCTGGGCCACTGATTTGTTTCCAGACGACTAACTCGCCGGGCACAGGAGTGCCGGTTTTAGTCAAGGACACCACCAACGGAAGCACGGTGTCCGCGGCAACGGTGCTGTTGATGCTGCTAAGTGGTTTGGCCACGAATAAATAATCACCCGTGACCACGCCGGTGAAAGTGAGCGAGGTGGGGGCTGCACAGTTTTTACAGCTAACGGTGACCAGCACTTGGCCGCCGATATTGCCGCCGAGTTTCACACTGATCGAAGTTGGTTTGCTAACACCGGTACTCCATACCGTTTTATTGACGGTGGCAGACTGGGTACTATCGGAAATAATTTTGACGGCGCCCGATTCGGCATTACAACCACCGTTGTTGGTCAAGGTAAATGAGTACACCAAGGTCGCGCCACCTTGACCGTATTGTGTTTGTGCCGAAATGGCCGAAAGCGAGCATTCCCCCGCCGCCAATACCGGCTGAATGCCAAAACAGCTCAGCAACAGTAAACATCCAATGATCAGATGTTTTTTTAGCAGCGACGTCGGCTGCCGGGCGCTCGCAGGAGCGCTAGCTGAAACAGACATAATTTCCCCTGAATTTAACTTTATATAGTTTGATAACGTCAATTGCGGCAGAAGTAGGACGGGGAGGCCTAGATAGAAAGTCGAATCTGCGATTTGCGCGTAAACTGTGACAGTCATCACGCTATCAAGCTGCTGTCTAGCCGCCAACAGTCAAATAGCTACCTTTTATCGGTTGGAAACTAAGAACTGCCTGAAAAATTGGCTTTTTACGTTAATACCGGTAAGACAGGGAATATCCTGAGACGGCATTCAATGCGATTCGGCGTTTTTCTTGATATAAGCTTTTAAGGCAAACGACACTACTAACGGAGTCAAGTTTATGAGTTCGCAATTTATTAGTTCACGTTTTTCCATCGTGGCAGGCATGGCATGTTTGGTGTTGCTGTCGGCATTGCCCGTGCAGCCTGCACGCGCAGCGGTGAAAAACGCGGAAGATTTATTTATTGTCGATTGCTTGCTGCCTGGGCAAATTCGCTCGCTCGGTCGGGTAGCCACTTTTATGTCGGCTCGACGCCCGGTACGTGCATCACAAGCAGAATGCCAAATTCGCGGTGGTGAATATGTTTCTTTTGACCGCGCGAACTATCAAACGGCATTAAAAGTTTGGCTTGATCAAGCTAACGCAGGCAGTGCTGAAGCACAAAATAATGTCGGCGAAATTTATTCAAAAGGTTTGGGTACCGAGCCCGATTACGGCATGGCTTATCAGTGGTTTAAAAAAGCGGCTGATCAAGGCTTTAATCGCGCCAAAATTAATTTAGGTTATTTGTACGAAGAAGGTTTGGGTGTTACCAAAGACTCTGCCACGGCTTTGAATTTGTATCGCGAAGCTTCCGGCATTCAAGACGAGCTTTTGTATTCGTCGGTCGTTGAAGTTCAGATGAAAGCCAAAGACGACAAAATCGGTACTTTGCAAACACAAGTGGAAAGCGAAAAAGCCAACTCTGCCGAGCTGCGCGAACAACTTAAGCGTACGCAGGAACAATTAGGAAATCAGCGCCGTGCATTGCAACAATCGCAGGCGCAGTTACAACAAACACAATCGCAATTACAACAAGCCAAGCAACAAAAAGACGATGAACTCACCAAGCTGCTAGAAAACCAGATGCTTGGTCAAGAACAACAAATCAGTTCGCAACGTCAACAAATTGCCACCTTGGAGCGTCGCGCTGGCGGCGGTACCGACACCACATTGTTTGCTGGTGGTGCCAACTTCAATATTCTTGAACCTAACCTGGTGGCAACGCGTGGTCGCAATACTGCCATCGTGCGCGGCCCGGGCAAACGCAGTGTAGTAGGGCGCGTAACCTCGGCAAAAACCATCAAACAATGTGGTGTCGGTACCGCCGCCAGCGCGACGCTCCAAGGTGGCAATTTG
>JAYSXB010000246.1:0-3286 GCA_043717775.1 Arenimonas sp. | reverse complement strand
ATGAACCCGAACCATTGGAAGTATTGCCCTGGAAATTCGACAACTTCAATGAATTGATGCTGCGCGAAGATTGTTCCGAAGGCCGTTCGCTGGCGGCGATGTATATCGTGCGTGATTGGTTGAAAACGAGAAAATGAAACTAAATCCGGATTTGGAAAAAGCCATTCTGCAAATCGCCCGCGACGCAGGCGAGGCCATCATGAAAGTGTACGCGCAGGATTTTACGGTCGAATTCAAAGGCGATAATTCGCCCTTGACCGCCGCCGATACCGCTGCCCATCACATTATCGAACAAGGTTTGAATATTCTTACGCCAAGCATGCCGGTATTGTCGGAAGAGTCAGCCGATATCGATTGGCAGACACGAAAAATCTGGCCGCGTTATTGGCTGGTCGACCCGCTCGATGGTACTCGCGAATTTGTAAAAAAGAATGGCGAGTTCACCGTCAATATTGCCTTGATTGAAGAAGGTCGTGCGAGCTTTGGTGTCATTTACGCGCCCGCCCTGAAAATATTATGGTGGGGCGATGAGTTACAGGGCGCCTTTGTGCGACAAGATGGCGTGACTAAAAAAATCAGCGTTGATAAAACTTTGCGAAGCCCTTTACGTGTCGCCGCCTCACGTTCGCATCTTGATGAAACTACCGCCGCAGCGCTGTCACGCATGGGCGAAGTAGAGCCTTTGAGCATGGGTTCATCGCTCAAGTTTTGCCGTATTGCTGAAGGCGCGCTCGATGTGTATCCGCGCTTCGCACCGACGTCGGAATGGGACACGGCGGCAGGCCAGGCCATTCTTGAAGCCGCGGGTGGCGTGGTGCTGAATCTTGATGGCAGCCCGTTCCGCTACAACACCAAAGACAGTTTGTTGAATCCGCATTTTATTGCGCTCGCAAATGCGGAATTGCCATGGCGGAGCTGGTTGCATGACTGAGATCCAAAAACTTATCGAGATTATGGCAAAGCTGCGCGACCCCAATGGCGGTTGCCCTTGGGATGTAAAGCAGAATTTTTCCAGCGTCGCGCCCTACACGATCGAAGAAGCTTACGAAGTCGCCGATGCCATTGATCGCAATGATATGCCTGACCTGAAAGACGAGCTCGGTGATTTATTACTGCAAGTAGTATTCCATTCGCGCATGGCCGAAGAAGCCGGTCATTTCAAATTTGCCGATGTGGTTGAAAGTATTTGCGACAAAATGACGCGCCGACATCCGCATGTATTTGGCGATGCAACGGTTGAAGATGCCGATGAGCAAACCCGTTTATGGGAGCTCCAGAAAAAACGCGAACGCGAAGAAAAAAATGGCGTAAAAGACGACAGCATTTTGTCGGGAATATCGCGCGGCTTACCCGAATGGCAGCGTGCGGTAAAATTGCAGAAACGGGCGGCCACTGTCGGTTTTGACTGGCCCGATCCGAATCCGGTTTTCGACAAATTGCATGAAGAAATCGAAGAGCTGCGCGAGGAATTTGCCAAGGGCATCGGCCATGCCGAACTGGAAGACGAACTTGGCGATGTGTTGTTCGTCGCGGCGAATTTAACGCGGCATGGCAAGGTCGATTTCGGTGGTGCGTTGCGCCGCGCGAACCAGAAATTCGAACGACGTTTTCGCCGAATGGAAGTGTTGATTCATGAACAGGGAAAACAACTTGCCCATTTGAATCTGGAGCAGCAAGATAGGCTCTGGAATGCGGCAAAAGCCGAAGATAAACGAGGTGAGCTATGAGCCAGTACAGCAGCTTCAAAGACTTTTATCCGTTCTATCTGGGCGAGCATGCCAATCTTACCTGTCGCCGCCTGCATTTTATCGGTACCAGCGGCATCGTGATTATTTCCGCGCTTGTCATCGCGCAAGTATTGCCGCTAGTCTGGTTGTGGGCGATACCGATACTCGGTTACGGCTTTGCCTGGGTTGGACATTTTTTCTTCGAAAAAAATCGACCAGCGACTTTTAAATATCCGTTCTATTCACTGTTGGGTGATTGGGTTATGTACAAGGATATGTTGACCGGAAAAATCCGGTTTTAACGTAGCCCGGGTCACGCTCTACCGACCCGGGAAACCTGCGAAATAATCTAAAAGCAGAGATCAGGTCGGCATTAAGATTGCGGACGTTCAAGATTCTTGGATGTCGGATAATAAACCCGGGTCGGTAGAGCGTGACCCGGGCTACGTTAGAAACGGGGGTATTTTTTTCTTGAGAATCGCGATGAGCTCGGGGTCCATGTAGCTGAAATCATCGGGTATGCCGAGGCAGATAATTTTCTTGCCGTTGAGTGAGCTCCGGAATCTTTTTTGAAGTTTCTGCCTATGCGTATTTTCCATCACGAATATCTTGTCGGCCCATTCGACTAATTCGGAAGTGAGCGGTGTAACTGCATCGTTATTGGTGCCTGCCGACAGTGCGTCCAAACCCGGCATTTCGGAAAACACCTGTTCGGCCGTCGGGCTGCGGAGTTTATTTTGACTGCAGACGAATAGAATTTTTTGCATAAATGCCTGCAAGAATATATGGATCAGGAAATTCAGTTTTAAACGTAGCCCGGGTCATGGCTTCATCTGACCCGGGAAGTGGTTGCGCGATTATTCTGAATTATTAAAGCGTTTTTGTCTGCCTTTTTCTCAAAAGCTGTAGCAGGTTTTCGCGCTCGTGAGCGCTCCTACGGTTTTATCTTCGTGGCCTTCGTGAGCATGCACAATCGCAGGCCATCCCGGGTCAGGTGGAGCCATGACCCGGGCTACTTAACGATAACGATTAATTTCATCGCGTAATGTGAGTGTTGCTGCGCGCGCGGCATTTGCAAAATCTTCGCCGGAACTTGCATACAAAATTGCGCGCGATGAACTGATTACCAGGCCATCGCTATTTGCGGTTTTACCATTCTTGACCATGGCTTCAACATCGCCACCCTGTGCTCCAACGCCGGGCACCAAGAAAGGCATGTCACCGACCAAGTTACGCACATCGGCCAGCTGTCTTGGCCAGGTCGCGCCAACGACCAGCATGCAGTTGCCGTGTTCGTTCCATTGTTCGGCAACGGTTCTGGCGACATGTTGATATAGCGGTTTGCCGTCACTGATCAAATCCTGGAAATCACCGGCGCCAATATTGGAAGTACGGCAAAGCAGAATCACGCCTTTGTCTTTGCGATCAAGGAAGGGCTGGATTGAATCGCGGCCAAGATAGGGATTCAAAGTCACCGCATCGGCTTGGTAACGATCAAACGCTTCGATGGCATAGCGTTCTGCGGTGCTGCCGATATCGCCACGTTTTGCATCAAGAAT
>JAYSXB010000245.1:0-8471 GCA_043717775.1 Arenimonas sp. | reverse complement strand
CTAAGTTTCAAGGAGT
The DNA here is from genome assembly GCA_043717775.1 of Arenimonas sp. Lineage (GTDB taxonomy): Bacteria > Pseudomonadota > Gammaproteobacteria > Xanthomonadales > Xanthomonadaceae > Arenimonas. The sequence goes on along the minus strand of JAYSXB010000245.1, from coordinate 8,455 downwards.
TTCAAATGTCGGATCGTCAAGTAGGTACAGTTAAGTGGTTCAACGATGCTAAAGGTTTTGGTTTCATCACCCCGGAAAGCGGCGACGATTTATTCGTCCATTTCCGTGCAATTCAAGGTAATGGTTTCAAATCCTTGAAAGAAGGCCAAAAAGTAACGTTCGTAGTCACCAAGGGTCCAAAAGGCCTGCAAGCTGACCAAGTCGAAGCTAGCTAATATTTGCTTTTGCTACAAGATAAGGAAAAGCCGGGCATTGCCCGGTTTTTTTTTGCCTTGTAGGAGCGAGCTCTGCTCGCGAAATGCCTCGTCGCATGTTTTTCGCGAGCAGAGCGCGCTCCTACAAGATAAATTGCCGCTAGCTCGAGATCCTGTGATATCAATCTTATGTGCCTCGATGCAGGTTTTCGCGAGCAGAGCTCGCTCCTACAATATAAATTACCGCCACAGCGGCCCTATGATATTTGTCTTATATGGCAAGAAGCGTTTGAGCATGATGTCTCAAATGATCTTCGATAAAGCTCTGGATAAACCAATAGCTGTGGTCATAACCGACATGTTGGCGCAGCAATAAAGCCTGACCACTTTGCTCACAGGCAGCGGCAAATAATTCTGGCTTTAATTGATTGGCAAGAAATTTATCGTCCAATCCCTGATCAATCAAAATAATTCCATTGAATTGTTTTTGTTTCACCAATTCGCAGGCATCGTATTGCAACCATTCCGCTTCGTTATTGAGATATTTGGAAAAGGCTTTTTGTCCCCAGGGCACCTGTGACGGTGCAACGATCGGGGCGAAGGCAGATACCGAACGATATTTTTCCGGATAACGCATTGCCAATGTCAAAGCGCCATGGCCGCCCATCGAATGGCCGCTGATTCCCATGCGATTGATATCGGCAGAAAAATGTTTCGCGATTATTTCCGGCAACTCATGCGCAACGTAATCATGCATATTGAAATAGCGGCGATATTTTTCGTGGGTCGCGTTTAGATAAAATCCTGCACCTTCCCCAAACTCCCAGTCGCCAGTGGCATTGTCGATACCCGTATTTCTGGGGCTGGTATCCGGCGACACCAAGATGATGCCGAGTTCAGCAGCAACTCGTTGGCCTCCAGCCTTGATCATGAAGGTTTCCTCATTGCAGGTTAGGCCGGCAAGAAAAAACAATACCGGTACTTTTTCCTGTTTTGCCTTTGCCGGCGTGAACACGGAAAAACGCATCGAACTATGGTTCGATGTGGAATCGTGTTGATACACACCTTGGGTGCCGCCAAAGCAATAGTGTTCGGAAATGATTTGCATAAAAGTTAGGCTCAGCTGTTGTATTTCGCGAGGTAAGAATTCATCGCATAAAAATATTTCTGGGCCCCGGCGTTCGCCGGGGTGACGACTGTACTTTCTTATGAAAATATTTAGTAAAGCACCACGCCACGAATCGATTCACCGTGATGCATCAAATCAAAACCTTCATTGATTTTTTCCAGCGGCATGGTGTGGGTGATCAAATCATCAATATTAATTTTTCCTTCCATATACCAATCGACAATTTTTGGCACGTCGGTACGACCACGTGCACCGCCGAAAGCCGAGCCGCGCCAGTTGCGGCCAGTGACTAATTGGAAGGGCCGTGTGGAGATTTCCTGGCCCGCAGCGGCCACGCCAATGATGATGCTGGTGCCCCAACCTTTATGGCAGCATTCCAGTGCTTGTCGCATCAGCGTGGTATTACCAATGCATTCAAACGAATAATCGGCGCCGCCTTTGGTAAGCGATACCAGATACGCCACCAAATCACCTTCCACTTCTTTTGGATTCACGAAATCGGTCATTCCGAATTTTGTCGCGATGTCTTTGCGCGCCGGATTGATATCGACACCAATAATCTGACGGGCACCAGCCATGCGTGCACCTTGAATCACGTTCAAACCAATACCGCCTAAACCAAACACCACCACACGTGAGCCGGGTTCTACTTTTGCCGTGTAAATAACCGCGCCAATGCCGGTGGTAACGCCGCAACCGATGTAGCAGACTTTATCGAACGGTGCGTCTTCGCGAATTTTTGCCAGGGCAATTTCCGGTACGACAGTAAATTGGGCAAAGGTTGAAGTGCCCATGTAGTGATGCAGTTTTTTGCCGCCAATCGAAAAGCGACTACTGCCATCGGGCATCAAGCCTTGGCCTTGAGTACTGCGAATGGCTTGGCATAAATTTGTTTTCGGATTCAAACAATATTCGCAGTTGCGACATTCAGGTGTGTAAAGCGGAATAACGTGATCACCTTTTTTCAGAGTGGTTACGCCGGGACCGACATCGACCACAATTCCAGCGCCTTCATGGCCCAGAATGGCGGGGAATAAACCTTCGGGATCAGCGCCAGAAAGCGTATAAGAATCGGTATGGCAGATGCCGGTAGCTTTGAGTTCGACCAACACTTCACCGAATTTCGGCCCTTCAAGATCGACCATTTCTATAACGAGTGGTTTGCCTGCTTCATAAGCGACGGCGGCTTTTACTTTCATGATCCATTCCTGACCTAGGGTGGGCACACGCCCACCAGTGATGTTCAACATATCGAGATGGTGGGCATGTGCCCACCCTATGACAATTGGGTAAATTATAGCTAATTCGCTACACAATCCGAAAATCAAAAAAGAAAAAACAAAGCCCACAAAAAATCACGTTGGCTATGAAAATAAACCGTGGGAGCGTCCGTCAGGCGCGAAAAGTCTGCGACGTAGTTGGAAGGTCGAGTCTTTGTAGCTATTTTTCCAAATCATCTAAATCAAGCCAACGCTGCATCGTTCGGATTTGTGATTAGTCAGGCTGGAGCGAGTTCACACGCGATAAGCTTTTCAGCACTTATAAAGTCTCCAACATTCGCGCCTGACGGACGCTCCCACGGGAGTGTGAAGTTAGTGGATAGAGTTGTGTTCTTTGCAGAGTTTCGATCTCAGGATTATTTAGATAAATAGTTAAATATTATGCAAAAAAACGCCGCATTAAGCGGCGTTTTTTGTGTTGCAAGAAGAACCATGAAATTATTTTTTCTCGACAGTCAAACCACGACGTTCCAGCAATGGCTGAATGTCGGGGTCACTGCCTGAGAAATCACGGAACAATTGCAGTGCGTCTTTGCTACCACCACGTGAAAGCAAGGTAGCGCGGAAATGATCACCGTTAGCACGGGTCAGGCCGCCATGTTGTTTGATCCACTGCACGGTGTCGGCATCCAGCACTTCCGACCAAATGTAGGCGTAATAACCGGCGGCATAACCGCCCATAATGTGACTGAAATAAGGTGTGCGATACCGTGGCGGTACCGCTGCGTAGTCCAGACCCACGTCTTTCAGCGCTTTGGCTTCATAGGCCATAACACCGGCCGCATCGGGGAGTTGATCGGCCGATACCTGATGCCAGCGTTGATCGAGCAGGGCGGCACCGAGGTAAGCGGTGGTGGTGAAACCCTGGTTGAATTTGGAGCTCGCCAGTACTTTGTCTAACAATGCTTGCGGCATTGGTTCGCCAGTCTTCCAATGGTTTGCATAATTGGCGAGAACTTCGGGCCAGTCAGCCCACATTTCATTGACTTGCGATGGATATTCGACAAAATCGCGCGGCACATTGGTGCCACTGAAATACGGATACTTCACATCAGAGAACATGCCGTGCAAAACATGGCCGAATTCGTGGAAGGTGGTATTCACGTCGTCCCATGTCAGCAAGGCAGGCTTGCCTTCGCTTGGTTTCGTGACATTCAAATGTAGCGCCACGACCGGCTTGGTACCCATCAAGTCCGACTGATCGACATAAGAGCTCATCCAGGCACCGCCGCGCTTGGAAGCACGTGCATAAGGATCGACCAGCACCAGAGCAAGTGTTGAGCCGTCTGCATTGAAGGCTTCATAGACACGAACATCGGGATGATAAGTAGGAAGGTCCGTGCGGCGTTTGAATGTCAGACCGTAAAGTTTATTGGCGGCAAAGAAGATGCCTTTGTCCAGCACGCTGTCGAGTTCGAGATAAGGCTTGAGTTGGGCTTCATCGAAATCATATTGGGCTTTGCGTACTTTTTCGGTGTAGTAAGACCAATCCCATGGCTGCAGGCTGAAGCTTTTTTGGCCTTTGGCTTTTTGTTCCGAGTCGATCATTGCTTGAAGCACTGCGCCTTCTTTACGTGCATTGGCCACGGCGGGCGGTGCGAGTTGTGCCAGCATTTTGTTGACGGCTTCCGGATTTTTAGCGGTTTCTTCCGCTAGGCCGAATGCGGCATAACTGGTGTAACCCATAATGGCGGCACGTTCTGCACGCATTTTAGTGACGCGGGAAACAATGTCGCGGTTGTCCCATTGATTGCCACGGCTACCGCGTGCGATAGAAGCTTTGTGGATGCGTTCGCGCAGCGCACGGTTATCAATCTGTGGCAGAAGCGGTTGAATTGTGGTGTTAAGCAAGGCAATGCGGTATTTGCCCGGCATACCTTTAGCTTTTGCCGCTTCAGCAAGAATCGTGATTTGCTCTTCAGACAAACCGGCGAGTTCTGCCTTGTTGGTAACAATCACGGCCGAGTCATTCACTTCAGCAAGTACGTTTTGACTAAATTTAGTGGAAAGCGTTGCCATTTCGGCATTGATCGCTTTGACGCGAGTTTTCTGAGCTTCCGTCAGGTTGGCACCGGAGCGGACAAAATCGCTGTAGTAGCGCTCCACTAAACGCAGGCCTTGGGCATCCAGACCCAGCGATGCACGTTTTTCATACAAAGTTTTGATGCGTTCAAACAACTTGGCATTCAAATAAACACTGTCGCGGTGCGCGGCAAATTTGGGTGAATATTCTTCATCCAATTTATCCAGTGTGTCATTGGTATTGGTGCCCGTTAAATTGCCGAATACGATGGCGGCGCGGCCCAGTAACTGGCCGGACTTTTCCATCGCCAAAATGGTGTTGTCAAAAGTCGGTGCGGCCGTGTTGTTGGCAATCGCGTTGATTTCAGCAGTGTTGTCAGCCATACCGCGATCAAAGGCTGGCGCAAAGTCGCTGTCTTTGATCTTGTCAAATTGCGGGTAGTGCAGGGCCAGAGTACTCTCAGTAAAAAAAGGATTGCTGGCAGTAGCGGGGGTGGCGGCTGATTTGCTCATTTTGGTCTTTTCTGCAGATTGGACGGGCGTACTGACACTGCTGCCGAGTGCAAGAGCGGCGGCAATGGCAAGGCTTAATGGTAACTTCATGTAGGGCTCCCTGATTGAACCCCGAGATTAACCGGTTTTGGGTCAAGATTGCCTGTGACGAAAGGCATGGGTGAACTCAAGGTTCAGTTTAGCCAGGGTCTGTCGTGGCCGTTGGCCCGTACTCATCCTGATTTATAGCGCGATCCAATTGCATCGAGGTAAATTCGAGTTTTCTATGCAATTAATCTGTCATTGAATGTAAAAATTTAGTAAAATTTAACTGACACTTTAGTCAAAGCCTCCTTAATCGTCCGCCTTATCAATGCGTCAATAAAATCGGGAATTCCGCATGAAATCTGCTCACAAGCTAAACACAGTGCCCAAACACCACGTACTTGCCTTTGCTATTGCTGTCTGTCTGCCATTGTGTGCACAAGCTCAAGAAAGCTCGGCAACAGAAAAGGATGAAGCAAAAACTTTAGATGCTATTGAAGTTACCGCGCAACGCCGCACGGAAAACATCCAGAAAATCCCGGTTTCAGTCTCTGCCATAAAAGGCGAAAACTTGAACGCCATTACCACTAGCGGTGAAGATGTACGCGTTTTGTCTGGCAAGGTTCCTAGCTTGTATGTGGAAGGTTCATTTGGCCGTGCATTTCCGCGTTTTTATATTCGCGGTTTGGGAAATACCGATTTCGATTTGAATGCTTCGCAACCGGTTTCATTAATTTATGACGACATTGTGCAAGAAAACCCGATCTTGAAAGGTTTTCCGATGTTTGATTTAGATCGCGTCGAAGTACTACGTGGACCGCAAGGCACTTTATTCGGCCGCAATACGCCAGCAGGTGTAGTGAAGTTTGAATCCACCAAGCCAACGCAAGATGTTAATGGATACTTGAAATTTGGCTTGGGCAATAATCAAAGTTTGAACTTTGAAGGCGCCATTGGTGGCGGCTTGGGCGAAGATTGGTCAACTCGTTTATCTGTTTTGTATCAAAACCGAGAAGATTATGTTGATAACACGCTCAATGGCCCCGGTGATGACTTGGAAGGCTATCAAGAAAGTGCGTTGCGCTTTCAGCTGATGTACAAACCTAGCGAAACTTTTGAAGCTTTGTTTAATGTGCATACGCGTGATTTGGAGGGCACCGCTCGCTTATTCCGTGCCAGTATCATTCAACCGGGCACCAATGATTTCAGGCCCGCTTTTGATCGTGACCGGATATCGATTGATGGCGCTAACAAACAAGACATTAGTTCAAACGGCATGAACCTGCGCATGCGCTGGGATTTAGGTTCGGTGAATCTGTATTCGATTACGGGCTACGAATCTGCCAAAGGCTACAGCCGTGGTGATATTGATGGTGGCTCAAGTTACGCATTTCCGCCCAATGCGGTAAACGTAGCGCTGTTTCCTTCTGAATCCGCCGATGGCTTGCCAGATCACCGTCAATTTACCCAAGAGTTTCGTTTAGAGTCAGATAATGACAGCGCCATGGATTGGCAAGCCGGTCTTTATTATTTTGATGAAAGCATCACCGTCGATACTTTTAGCTATAACGGTTTTGGTGGCGCGCAAACGGGCTTTGCCCAGCAGCAACAAGATAACAAAGCCTGGGCGGTATTCGGGTCGATTGGCTATGACGTGAGTGACCGCTTCAACGTACGTGGTGGCGTGCGCTACACCCGTGATGAAAAAGACTTTACGGTAACGCGTTACGTATCGCCCTTTGCATTAGGTGCTGCAGGCCCATTCACGCTGAACCCAAGTGACAGCAAGGTTAATTGGGATCTGAGCGCCACATTTGAATTAACCGACAGCGTTAATTTATATGGCCGCGTTGCAACCGGTTTCCGTGCGCCAAGTATTCAGGGCCGCGTGTTATTTGCAGGTCCTGCAATCACCATCAATCCCAATGATTTTGTTGCTAAGTCGGAAGAAACCATTTCTTATGAATTTGGTATTAAGGCAGATTTCTGGGACAACCGTGCGCGTATCAATGCCGATGTATTCTATTACACGGTCGATAATCAACAGCTGATTGCGGTCGGCGGGGCTAGAAATACTAGCCGCTTGTTGAATGCCGATAAAACCGTTGGCAAGGGCTTTGAAATTGATGCACAAGCTTATTTGACCGATAACTTATTGGTCACCCTTGGTAGCAGCTATAACGATACTGAAATTAAAGATCCAGGGCTTTTGGTTGCTGTCTGTGGTGCGCTTTGCAGTGTGACCGACCCTACGATAGTTGTTGATGTTGATCCAGGTCCATTAGTGAACAATCAGACTTTTGCTTATATTGATGGCAACCCACTACCACAAGCACCAAAATGGATTCATAACTTCACCGCCCGTTTTGGCGTGCCAATGGGCGAGGGCGAGTTCTTTATCTACACCGATTGGGCCTATCGCAGTGAAGTGAATTTCTTCTTGTACGAATCGAAGGAATTTAAAGGCAAATCACTATTAGAAGGCGGTCTGCGTATCGGCTACAACTGGAATAATGGCGATCAAGAGGTCGCGCTATACGGTCGAAATATTACTGATCGAGTCGCCTTGGTCGGTGCTATCGATTTCAATAACCTCACCGGCTTCGTCAATGAACCAAGAGCATTCGGCGTGCAATTTAGCTCGAAGTTTTAAGAGTTGATGTTTTAATAATAAGCAACGGTTGGATGTGAAAGCATCCAACCGTTTTTTTATGTCAGAATAAACTTGTCAGCCAATATCAAGGAACTCAAATGACTAGCGCTTATGATTTCACTGCAAAAAATATCGATGGTGAAGAACAGTCGCTTAAAGACTATAAAGGCAAAGCCATGCTGGTAGTTAACACAGCTTCCAAGTGCGGCTTCACCCCGCAATACACTGGCTTGGAAAAGCTCTATAAAAAATACGTAGATAAGGGCCTCGTGGTGTTGGGGTTTCCCTGTGATCAATTCGGTCATCAAGAGCCCGGCAATGAAGATGAAATCAAGAACTTCTGCTCGCTCACTTACGACGTGACTTTTCCGATGTATGCCAAGGTCGATGTGAACGGCGACAAAGCGCATCCGTTTTGGAAATTCCTGAAAAAAGAAAAAGGCGGTTTGCTAGGTATTGATGCGATCAAATGGAATTTCACCAAATTTCTGATCAATAAAGAAGGCGAAGTTATCAAGCGCTATGCACCAACCGACACCCCTGAAAAAATCGAAAAGGATATTGCCGGCTTGTTGTAAATTTGATTTCACCCGTGGGAGCGTCCGTCAGGCGCGAATGGAATTATCGCAGAGCATTCGCG
>JAYSXB010000244.1:0-21578 GCA_043717775.1 Arenimonas sp. | reverse complement strand
TTGTTCATCTGAAAAACGTTTCTTCATGTCCGGGCTCCTTAAGGAATTATAGGGCCGGATTCTTAACTCAAGTGCTACTCAGTTTGGGGGTCACGTCGCCCGGCCGCTAACACTATGTCGGGATTCCAATAGGCAGCATCAAGAAACTGACTGCGCATTCGGGGCCTGGGTTTACCTGATGTCGACTTCTTTTTGATGCCGGCGATATTGGCCGCTGGCGCGCGATAGTAAATCTCTGTACGTTTGATGCGGCTGCCAGTAACTTCAACGCGCTCAAGTTCTTTACCGCCATATTCGTCGTATCTAGTACGACTCACATTATTTGAAGCTCTTGCAAATCCTAAGCCCTCTAACGAAGTAATATTATTCAGCACGTCGTAGGCACTGTTAAAACCGTTTTTCTGTATTTCTTCACTTGTCATAACCTTAACAGGAACGGCTTTTTCCTTCGTTACCTGTTTTATCAGGCTAGGACTTTTTTTTACATCGAAAAAGATATTCGGCCCGGAATCCCATGCTTCCATGCCATACCATGGCGAGGTATTCCACTCTTTACAGCCCGCCTAGCCAGTTTTCATTATTGGGGTCTTGAAAACTCCAAACCTCGCTGCCCTGCTGATAAACGGAGTCATCAATGACACTCATCGTGGCAAAGCTGGGCTGGGTGGATGTATTGGTAATGGTAATTTCGATTTCTTCGCCGGGTTTATACTCCGCGCTAGAAGTTACAACTAAGAGCGCGGCTCTCTGCACTGTCGGTATATCGATATCCAGCAAGGCATCCAAGGTATCTATTTTCTTTGCCGCCTGAGCAGAGCTATTCTTTGCTGGTCGAATGATGGCGCGAAGACTAAGCCCCGGCGCCCATTTTTGCTGCACGGGAATACTGATTTCGGTTTGTTTTTTGCTTAAATTTTGTGTCCAGTGGTACACAATTTGATCATATTCAAGGGTAAACAATGCCGTTGCATTTTCAAACGGTTGGTCCAGCGAAACTTTGGCCGGTTTTTTGCCGTCGCTGGCTTGCACTAGTTTTAATGATGCGGTGAGCTTGTCTTTATTGTTTTCCGTTATATAGGTTTCCCCGATATAACGAACTATCTCTGTGCTTGCGGCGCCTTCACTTTCCGCCTTGAAAACATAGCGACCCGCTTTGTTAGCACGAAAATCACATGACGATTTTTCACTGCTAACAAGTCGGCATTCTCCGACCGGTTTCTGTTCGATCTTTTTCGCATCCTGTGCATTATCGTCTGTTGTGTTGTTTTGATACTCGTAAACTTTGATTATGACGGCTTGCTTTACAACAGGCTTGCCGTCGTAAGTAATCACTACCGCTTCCAGCTCCGCATCTTTATCAAGATGCAACCACCATTCTTTGGTCGTTAAGCCAACATAGCGAGGATACTGGGCATAGTTGATTGCCACGGTGCTGCTGTTTGCCGATGCTTTTCCGGCAATTTTTACTTCTGCCGAAAATTCCAACAAACCAAAAGCCATAGGTGGTGCTTCACTTGTTCCGGAGGGAATCGATTTATCGAGGCGCAGTTCAAAGCCCGCCTTGCCCTTAGCGTCGGTTTTCGCAGGAAGGATGAGTCCTTTCAAAGGGTCACCACCGTCGGCTTCCGAATCATCCGCATCACCGTTGATAAAACTGTACGCGGCAAATTCCGGATATTGATCTTCAACACGCTTCGATGTGCTTAACCCGATAAACTTTAGTTCTATATTTGCCGCAGGACCGCCTGAAAAATAGCCACTTTCCATCTCAAACTTAATCGATTGCCCTGCCAATGCCGATTTCTTGTCCGCACTTATCGTTGCCCACAACGGTTGGGAATCAAATCGTGCGACCTGAAAGCATGCCCCGCTTCGATCGCTGTCTGATTTTGTCGCGTTAATGCAGTAATAACCATCCGGGAGTAAACGAGAGAGCGTCAAATGCGAGCTCACACTGTCATTTTTGTCTAACGGCGACTGCCAAGTTTGCAGGACTTTTTGATTATTAATGTCGTACAGCTGAAAATCAGCGGGTAATGTTCGCCCGGTTTTCTGTAAATGGTTGCCTACTTTTTCACGAAGCCAAATACGATAATTTACGTTTTCGCCTGGCCGATAAAGCGGTAGCTCCGTAACCCCGAAACTTAACAAGTCACGTGACTTATTGCTGGATCGGTACCATGAGTAATAACCTTTGGTCTTGAAATTCAATCTTGTATTGGCTTTCAATAAAGCCGGAGACACCACTGTCTTTCCGTGGCTGCTTACCCGAACAAAGCTCATCAAGTCGTCTTGTTGGATCAAAGCTGCTGATACATTAATTTTCGCAACACCGTCTTTATCGGTAATTCCCGTTGCAATGTTCTGTAATTTTCTATTCGTATCTAGGCGCAGAATGTCCACCGCCGCTCCTGCAACAGGAAGACCGCTTTGCCACTGAGTTGTCCAAACGATTACCTGATCCAAGGACTGATAGCTCAACACGTTAAATGGGACATAGGCAACGCCGTAATTAATGTCTCTAAATTCCTCGCTGCCAAACAATGACAGCCCGCCATTGGCTTGAATGTCTTTATCGGCGGCAAGCAGATCGACCTGCATCACCTTGTTTTTTGTACCAACAAGCGAGATTTGTCTTATTTTTTCTTTTATATCTTTGCTTATTTGCAGTTGGCCCATATGAGAATCGCCAATGGGCGAATTGATGACATCCAGTTTCGCATCAGATAACTGTCCGGGTAATAAGGTTTTAGCCGAAGTTGTCAGCGTAAATTTTGTTGCGTAATCACCAATGTCAAATAATAAGATTGGGGCCGTAAATAATGATTTTCCTTCAATGCTGGTCATTTGCTTAGGAAATTTTAATAAGAACTGAGTATCAGCTTGTTCGCTTTTCAAAAGATAGACGGTGCGCGGTACGATATCGGGCAGCGTTTGATCATGCCGATAATAATTGCGATCCAGTTCCTGCTTCTTCAGACTAAACCCGTTCGGCAGCATGGCAACAAGCTTTGCAAAGCTATCATCATCTAGCTGACGTGAAAACTTTAAGGTGATGTCGGATTGTGGGTTGCATTTTATTGCACCGGATTTAAGTTTTTCATTCGCCACTTCGGTGTATTGATCTTCATTCATGCACGAAACGGCACTGAGCTGAAAAATTTCGTTTATTTTTGCGCTCAAAATACTTTCTTTCTGGTCTCCAGGCACTGGTCCAACGGAAGATTTTAAGCCCGGTTTTACCGATAACTTCAACAAAGCATTGATATCGGAAATACTTCCCAGTTCAAGCCAATATTGAACTGTCATGTGTTCTTCTTGGTTCTCTTTGTTATCTGCTTTTTTGCGGAGCACTAACTTAAACGGTATATTTTTGTCATTAAGGCTGACCACCAAATGTTTTCCGAGCGTCTCGGCATCTACCGACAAGCTGGACTCAATCACTACAATTGGAAATGCATTTTTCCATTCGACAATCCTAGCTTCTAATCGCGGACCCGTAGAGCTGACTATGATATTTTTAGCAACAAGACTTGGACCCTCTTGCGACAGGAAGCCTTCGCCAATTCCCACTTTATAGTAAGAGGCGGCCTTGAACTGCCGTACTTTTTTATAAGTACTACATACAATAGTCGTGTCATCTTCCCAAGTCCATTCGCAATCTACCTCGGGTAAAGTACTGATCTTGGTTTGGCGCTCACTGCTGTTCCAGGTCTGCATTGGGCGATCAAACTCAATGGTGAGCTCATCACCATCAAGCTCAATTTTCTCGATAGCCGGTGCCTGAAGACCTGCTGCACAAACATGGCCGGCCAATCCAAGTGATAGTATTACCATTAAAAAAAAGCGCATAGTGCTCCCCAATATTCTGTCTACAAAGTGACAGATTCACGGGAACTGTCAACGGGTGGTAATCGGCAATGGGGTTTTGTTATTGCGGTTTTGAAAAAATCTACAGTGATTGCTGCGGCCGTTTTCATAATGGCAATGAAGTTCCAGTAACAGCCGAGCTGGTCATGCGCTCTCGCTACAGTGCTTATGCATTGGCTTTGGAGGATTATTTGCTTGCGACTTGGCATGCGAGTACAAGGCCTTTGTCGCTGGATTTTGCCGATGCCAATAAAACCAGATGGCTGGGTTTGGAAATTAAACGGCACACTCTGATCGATACAAAGCGGGCGCAAGTTGAATTTGTAGCGCGTTATAAAATTGGCGGGTTACCCGCCGTGCGTTTGCATGAAGTTAGCGATTTTATTTTTGAAGAGGGTCGCTGGTTTTATGTTGCTGGCGTGTACCCAACGTAGGGGCGCATGCTTGCTGCGCCCAAGCTTTTTCGATGTAGAAATAGGCGCAGCAAGCGTGCGCCCCCTACGGTTTTGATACGTTCCAGCAACGCAACACTGCATGTCAAAGATGCCGCTTGGCCGATGTCGTGGCCTTCGGTAAACCGTTTATCGGCAATCCGGATTTGCCGGCACGCTTGTTGAATAACGTAGCGCTCAATAGCTTTAATCCCGACCTGCTTTATACGCCGGGGCCGCAGGGTTATTCGGATTATCAAGCGCATGGTGAGGCAGTATCAGCTTGAGCGTTTTATCGCCCGCAAGCGGCCCCCTGCGTTTCTTGGTGGCCGCATAGGTCTAAGCAAAAAATGCGCACTTCGGTGCGCATTTTTATTTTGTCAAATTATACATTTACAACCCGTAGGAGCGTCCTTTAGGCGCGAAAAACTTGTCGGATCTTTCGGGCCTAGAAGACCCTCCTACCGGGGCCTTAAGCAACCGCGCGATCCGGTTCCGGGTTCCGCCATTGCAGCAGCAAATCCTCTTTACGGGCTTTGGCTTTGGCGAAGTGCTCTTCTTTTACGTGGCCGTAGCCACGAATATGTTCCGGGACCTTGGCAATATCGACCGCCAGTGCGTAGTTCATCGCATTCAAGCCGCCGATTAATTCTTCCAGCGTGTTGCGGTAATCGACGATCAGCTGGCGTTCCATTTTGCGTTCTTCGGTTTTGCCGAAAATATCAAACGCGCCGCCACGCAGGCCTTTCAGTTTGGTCATTATTTTGAACGCGGTGAAAATCCAGCTGCCGTATTCCTGCTTAATCAAATGGCCATTACTGTCTTTTTTGCTGAACAGGGGCGGTGCAAGATTGAATTTGATTTTGAAGTCGCCGTCGAAGGTTTCTTTGATGCGTTTTTCAAAATCGCCGGTGGTGTAAAGCCGGGCGACTTCGTATTCGTCTTTGTAGGCCATCAGTTTGAACAGATATTTGGCGGTCGCTTCGCTCAAGCCGGTTTTTCCGGACATGTGGCGGCTTTCGGCGCTGCGGATTTTTTCAACGAAAGTTTTGTATTGCTCTGCGTAAGCACGGTCCTGATATTCGGTCAGGAATTTCACGCGCAGGGCGATGGTTTCGTCGAGGGATTTTGTGAGGGTGGTGGTGTCGAGAAATGCAGAACTTGTCGCAGATTCGGTCGCGCCTGAAGGCACTCCTACCGCAGCGGCATCGATACCGGCGGCTTGTTTGACGACGGCAAGATCGTGCACGGCCATGCGGCCCCAGTTGAAGGCTTTGCGATTCATTTCAACGGCAGCGCCATTGAGTTCAATCGCGCGCATCAAAGCCTCGTGCGAAATTGGCACGAGACCTTTTTGCCAGGCATAGCCGAGCATGAATAAATTGGTCGCAATGGCATCGCCAATTAAAGCCATGGCCAATTCGTTGGCATCGACCAACATCGGTTCACGGTCGCCGAGTGCGGTTTTAATCGCGGCAATAATATCGTTGGCCGGGAATTGCATATCGGTATTGCGGGTGAAAGAACCGGGCATGGCCTGGTAGGTATTCAAGACGACTTCAGAACGGTCGGCACGAATTTTCGACAGCGCCCAGTAATCATTTACCACCACCATGTCGCAACCGAGCACCAGATCGGCTTCACCGGCTGCAATGCGTACGGCATTAATATCGGCCGGTGTTTTGGCAATGCGAATATGCGTGGTCACCGCGCCGCCTTTTTGCGCCAGACCGGTTTGATCAAGCACGCTGCCGCCTTTGTTTTCCAGATGCGCCGCCATGCCGAGCAAGGCACCAATCGTTACCACGCCAGTGCCGCCGACGCCGGTAATCAGAATATTCCAGGGCTCGCTTAAATCCGATTTGAAAACCGGCATTGGCAGGGCATCGAAATTCACTTCGGCGCCGCTGGCTTTTTTCTTTTTCAAACCGCCGCCATGAATGGTAACGAAGCTTGGGCAGAAGCCTTTGACGCAGGAAAAATCTTTATTGCAATTGCTTTGATCGATTTCACGCTTGCGACCGAATTCGGTTTCCAGTGGCAGCACGGCAACGCAATTGGATTTCACGCCGCAATCGCCGCAGCCTTCGCAAACCGCCGGATTGATAAACGTACGCTTGGCCGGATCAATCATTTTGCCGCGTTTGCGACGACGACGTTTTTCGGCGGCACAGGTTTGATCGAAAATAATAATCGTGGTGCCGGCAACATCGCGCAGACGTTTTTGTACATTATCAAGTTCATCGCGGTTTAAAAACTCAACGCCGCTCGGGAATATTTCCGGCTTGTTCCATTTTTCAATATCATCGCTAAGCACGACAATGGTTTGCACGCCTTCGCTGCGAACCTGATGCGCAATATCGGGCACCGTGAGTGTGCCATCAACCGGCTGACCGCCCGTCATGGCAACGGCGTCGTTGTATAAAATTTTGTAGGTGATATTTACTTTGGCGGCAATCGCCTGGCGAATCGCCAGTGAGCCGGAATGGAAATAGGTGCCATCGCCAAGATTCTGGAATACGTGTTTTTCATTGGTGAATGGCGCTTGGCCACACCAAGTGGTGCCTTCGCCACCCATTTGGGTGAAGGTATCGGTCTTGCGGTCCATCCAAGTCACCATGTAATGGCAACCAATACCGCCGAGTGCGCGCGAGCCTTCCGGTACCACCGTTGAGGAGTTGTGCGGGCAACCGGCACAGTAATGGGCCGGACGCGGAAACACCGGACGCGGCATCGCGAGCTCTTTTTCTTTCGCTGCCAGAAAATTCAGGCGGTCGGTAATGTGCTCGCTGGTGAAGAAACGCGCCAAGCGTTTTGCAATCACGCGGGCAATACGCGCGGGTGTTAATTCATTGGTGCTTGGCAAAATCCATTCGTCGCTTTCATCGTATTTACCGACAATGCTCGGGCGCGTGTGGTGATCCCAGTTGTACATATATTCTTTCATTTGCGATTCGATGAAAGAACGTTTTTCTTCGACCACGATAATGTCTTCAAGACCGCGGGCGAATTCGCGAATACCAACTGGCTCTAGAGGCCAGGTCATGCCGACTTTATAAACACGGATGCCGATATCTTCGGCTTCTTGATGACCAATACCCAAGTATTCGAGCGCCTGCAGCACATCGAGATAACTCTTGCCGGTGGTGACGATTCCCAGACGCGCCTTGGGTGAATCGAAAATAGTTTTATCGATTTTGTTTGCACGTGCAAAAGCGATGGCAGCTTTTACGGCGTATTGATGCAGACGCATTTCCTGATCCAGCGGTGGATCGGGCCAGCGAATATTCAAGCCGCCAAGCGGCAATTCGAAATCACCGGGTAATACGATATCGAGTTGATGCGGATTCACATTCACCGATGCCGATGATTCAACCGTTTCAGCGATCGTTTTAAAACCGACCCAGCGGCCGGTAAAGCGACTCATCGCCCAACCGAGCAAACCCATATCGAGAATGTCTTGCACGCCGGCCGGATTTAATACCGGCATCATCGCCGACACAAATTCCAGTTCCGAGCCATGCGGCAAGGTTGAAGAGCGGCAGGCGTGATCATCGGCTGCGAGCGCAAGCACGCCACCGAATTTTGAAGTGCCCGCTGCGTTGCCATGTTTGAAAACATCACCGCAACGATCCACACCCGGACCTTTGCCGTACCACATCGAAAACACGCCATCGTATTTGGCGCCATCGAACAAATTAGTTTGCTGCGAACCCCAGACCATGGTCGCGCCGAGGTCTTCATTTAGACCTGGAGTGAATTCGATACTGGAAGCGGCGAGATGTTTTTTCGCTTTCCATAATTCCAAATCAAATCCACCGAGCGGACTACCGCGATAGCCGGAAATAAAGCCGGCGGTATTGATGCCAGCCGCGCGGTCGCGCATTTGCTGCATCAGCGGCAAGCGAACCAGGGCTTGCACGCCCGATAAATAAATACGCCCTTCGCTGCGGGTGTATTTGTGTTCGAGGGAATATTCTTTATCAATCATTGGGGCTGACATGTCGGAACCTGTTGTGGCCTAGAGCAAAGACTCTCAATTATAACCTGCGACCGTCGTTCTCGCCTGCATACGTAATCGGTACCGCGGTTTAGGCCTGTGAAGGCCTGCTAATGCGTACCTTTGTTTATGCCGTTTATGAAAATGATTCATCTTTCACGAAAGCCGCGTTACAGTGGAGTTAGGGGACAGGGAGTAAGCAAATGAGCATGCGTGAATTACACGTAATGTTGGTGGAAGATCACGCTTTTCAGCGCCGCTTGGGCCTGCGATTGCTCACCGATTTGGGAATAACGCGGCTCGAAGAAGCCGCAGATGGCTTTCAGGCCCTGGAAATTTTGCGCGCCGCCACCGAAAAACCCGATGTGATCCTGGTCGATTTGGACCTGCCTGGCATGGACGGTATCGAATTCATGGGCTTTGTGGCCCAAGAGCATTTGGCCAAGTCAATTGCCATCGTCAGCGCCATGGACCCGGCCCTGCTGCATACCGTGCAAGTGATGGCCAAGGCCTCCGGCTTGCGGGTACTGGGGGCAGTCGAAAAGCCGCTGACGCCAGGCAAACTCACCCATGTGTTGTCATTGTTCGAAAGCGGCCCAGTGCCATCCAGTTCGACGCCAGTAGTTTTGGTGACCGTTGAGCAATTGGCGCAGGCGCTGCGCAACGGCGAAATTTTTCCGATGTTTCAACCGCAGGTTGAATTTAGTAATGGCAAGGTGGTGGGTGTTGAAGCACTCGCCCGCTGGCGCACTAGCGATGGCCAAATGGTGCCGGCGGCACAATTTATTCCAATGATTGAAAACGGCGGCCTGATCGAAGAGCTGACGCACTTGATGCTGGTGCAAAGTTGTGTGTGGCATCAACGCTGGAAAAAAGACGGTTTAAATTTACGGGTTTCAGTCAATGTCTCGGCGCATAACTTGACCGGCCCTGAAGTGGCTGATCGTTATGAAAAAGTCTTACGCGAACACGGCGTCATGCCCGAAGATATTATTCTGGAAATTACCGAAAGCTCGGTGATGGGCGACACCGCTCGCGGTCTGGGTATGCTCGCGCGTTTGCGTTTGAAGGGTTTTGGACTGAGCGTGGATGATTTCGGTACCGGCTATTCGTCCTTGGCGCAGTTATCACAAATTCCATTTACCGAATTAAAAATCGATCATGGCTTTGTCAATGATTCACCCAACCAACCCCGTAAACGGGCAGTGATTGAAGCCAGTCTGGACCTTGCCCGCAAACTCGATTTGCATGTGGTCGCCGAAGGTGTCGAGACCATGGAGGAATGGCAACTGCTCGCACAACTAGGCTGCCATTTTGCCCAAGGATTTTTGATTTCACCTGCCGTGGAAGGCGAAAAACTCAATGACGCCATTCAACACTGGCGCAAGGCACATCACTAAAGCGATTCCACACTTATGCTGAAACTCGAAAAAACCTTCAGCATTCGCGAGCAACTCCTGGGCTTGTTCAGCTTGATGGTATTTGCCTTCGCCGGTTTATTATTGCTGGGCGAATGGGAGCGGCAAAAAAATACCACTGCGCTTGAGCAGCTCAAAAATGATTCACTTACTTCACTACGTCGCATCAAGTCGGTTTCGGATGCCTATGGTCTGGATATCGTTGACACTACTTTTCGTGTTCGTAATTATTTGATTAGCTGGGAAGAGGGCGTGCAAGTTCTGGACTCGGCTAATTTGCGGATTCAGGAACATTGGAAAGCGCTTTTACAGGCGCAAAAGAATCCTGAGCAAACGGTTTTGATGGAACAAATTACCCAGGCCAAAGTACGCGCCGACAAGGCATCGGCTCGTCTAAAAACGATCTTGCTCAAGAAAGATATTATTGCCATTGCACAATTTGCCGACACCGAGCTTTATCCGGCGATAGATCCGGTCACCACTCGTTTGAAACTGCTCAGCGATCTGGAATTAATCCAGGCAGATCGACGGGTGCGTGCCGAAGCCGAGCGCTCACAACGCTCGGCCTGGATTCGTCTCGCCATTGTTGCCGTCTTTTTAATTTTATTTGTATTAATTGCGCAAGCTATTGCGCGTAATATTTATAAAGGCGTGGAAAGCCTGCGTGACCTCGCTGCACAAATGCGCCGGCATGATTACACCGCCTTGCCACGCTTTCGCTCCGAAGGCGAACTGGGCGAAGTGCTCGATACTTTTTTATTGATGCGCGACGATGTACAGCGCTTTGAAAACGAGCTCAACGAACAGTTGCTGAGCACCGAAACAGTACGTGCCAGTTTGCAGCAAAGCGAAGTCTTTCAACGCTCCTTGTTCGCCGCCGCTCGAGTAGCTGTTATGTCACTGGACTTGCAGGGACGGTTTACTAGCTTTAATCCCTTTGCCGAAAAATTATCGGGCTATCGTGCCGAGGAAATGATCGGTAAGCGCACGCTGGACAAGCTGATGTTGTTGACTGAAATACAGAAAGTCGCTGATCGGATGACCGCTGCCCTGGACAAGAAAGTTTCTGCCGACAATACTTTGCTGCCGCTTCTGGTTGAAACCGGCAGCGAGTCGATGGAATGGACGCTCGTTAAAAAAGATGGCAGCCATGTCACCGTGTTGCTGGCCACTTCTGCCATGCGCGACAGTACCGGCAAGACCACAGGTTTTCTTGGCGTAGCCACTGATTTAAGTCAGATAAAACAACTCGAGAAAAAACTGCGGGCCAGCGAAATCAGCGCGCGCGAAGCCAATATTGCCAAGAGCAGTTTTCTTGCGGCAATGAGCCACGAAATTCGCACACCGATGATTGGCGTGACCGGCATGCTGGAAGTATTAACCCATTCCAACTTAGATACCGAACAGCGCCGTACCGTGCATGTGATTCAACAATCAGCGGCATCGCTATTGCAGATTATTGGCGATATTCTGGATTTCTCGAAAGTTGAGGCTGGCCGAATGGAGTTGTCACCGACGGTGATCAGCTTGGCCAAACTTCTGCAATCTACCGCTGCCAATTTTACCGGCTCGGCATCGAGCAAAGGTTTAGTGTTGACGGTTACGGTTGATCCAAAAATTCATCCGGCACATTTGGCCGATGGTCTGCGGCTACGGCAAATTCTATCCAATTTTTTATCGAATGCTATCAAGTTTACTGACAATGGTTTTGTCGAGGCCGCGCTTGAATTTGTTGAAAAAAATAATAATCAGCAGCAAGTTGTTTTTCGTATTACCGATACCGGCATCGGTGTAACCGCCGAGCAACAGGCAAAATTATTTCAGGCCTTTCAGCAAGCCGAAGGTAGCACCACGCGTAAATTTGGTGGCACCGGTCTGGGTTTAGTCATCAGCCGTCGTTTGGCAGAAATGATGAACGGCGAAGTGTCAATGGAAAGTACACCAGGTGCCGGTACCACCATGCGCTTGACCGTGAGCCTGCCCATGGCCAACGAGTCCGACATTGAAGATGACATCAGCATTAGCGCGCCGCAAAGTTTTACCGCGCGCGCGCTGCCAAGCATTGAACAAGCAATTACAGAGCATAGTTTAATTTTGTTGGTCGATGACCATCCGACCAATCGCCTGGTGGTATCAAGGCAATTAGCGTTGGCAGGTTATTTGTGCGAAACCGCCGAAGACGGTGAACAAGGTTTGGAGCGCTGGCAAACTGGTCGTTATGCGCTGGTCTTATCAGATATCCATATGCCGGTGATGGACGGTTATGAAATGTCGCGTGAGTTGCGGCTTCAAGAAAAAAAGCAGAACAAACCGCGCATACCCATTGTTGCTCTAACAGCAGCGGCACTGAAAGGAGAGTCCGAACGCTGCATGGCAGCGGGCATGGATGATTACTTGATGAAGCCCGTCAGCATTTCTCAGCTGGTGGCGTGTTTGCAAAAATGGTTGCCGCATACCATTAGCTCGCAACAAAAAATATTGCCTGCATTAGCCGCAGTGCCGCTCCCGCAGACACATTTACCGCCAACGCCCTTAGACAAAAATGTTTTAGATGAAATAACCGGCGGCGATATAAAAGAAAATCGCGCCCTGCTGGATGATTTTATGCAAGCGACCGATCAAGACACTGCCGCCATGCAACGCGCCCGCGAGCAAGGCGATTTAGTACAACTGGGCCGCGAAGCCCACAAGATAAAAGGCGCGTCAAGATTGGTCGGTGCGGTTGAACTGGCGCATGCGGCCACCGAACTTGAGCTTGCGACAAAATCCGAAGACTGGTCGCAATTATTGCCGCTATGCGCCGATGTCCATACCTGCGCAGAACGTCTACGGCAATTTATCGATGCCAATTATCCCTCGTAGGAGCGCCTTTAGGCGCGACCGGCTCTCGCGCAGACCTGTCGCGCCTAAAGGCGCTCCTACGGGGAATGATTTTCAACGCACTTGAAACGCACAATTAAACGCGACGGTAATACGTTCGTCATCGCCATAAAATGGCATTACATAGTGTGGAATCCAAGACGGAAACAATACCAATTGTCCCGGTGAAAGTGCATAGCCCATATTGCCCATATTAAATGGCGTTTGCAGGGTTGCCGAACCGGCATCGATATACATACCGCCAGTAATATTGGGATGCACAAAACTTAATTTACCGCTGTCGGCTTGATCGGTATCGTGTTTGCCGGGTGCTACGCAATACACCCCCGACCAACTCGCCATTGGATGATTATGCACACCAAAAAAACCATTGCGACGAGTGATATGAAACCAGGCATCGGTCGCAATATTAATGCGCTTCATAAACGCCATATCGTAATTATTGAGCTGTGCCACGGTGCGCAGCAAATTGGATAAACAAAATTCGCGCAGCTCGGCAATAATGGGTTCTGGCCAATCAAATAAATCAAAATGGCTTTCAAATAAGTCTTTGTTACGAACCGTATAAGGATTAGGATTGGCATACTTGCCGCCTTCGGCTTCGCGCTTTAAAAATAATTCCCGCAGCGCTTGGTTTAGCAGGGCTGGATTGGGATGTTGCTCGAATGCGAATGGCACGGCGAAATGCGGAATAATCTGATACATGAGCGATCACGGAGAAGAAATATGATGCGTCAAGATTACCTCAAGACCGGCCGTCAGCCGAGCCTGAATATCATCGCGCTTGCCTTATTGAGCTTTGTCTCAGGTAGCAGCAGTGCTGTTGATCGCATCGCCAGTCGTGACTTTGCCACGCGCTCGGAAGTCATTGCGCCACAGGCCATGGCCGCAACCTCGCACCCACTGACCACGCAAATTGCGCTCGATGTAATGAAGCAAGGCGGTAGCGCCATGGACGCCGCCATTGCTGCCAACGCGGCGCTTGGCTTGATGGAGCCAACCGGTAATGGCGTCGGTGGTGATTTGTTTGCCATTGTCTGGGACCCGAAAACAAAAAAACTGGTTGGTTACAACGGCTCGGGTCGCTCGCCAAAAAATTTAACGCTGCAATGGTTTATTGATCACGGTTACAAAGACGTTCCGTCTTATGGTCCGCTGCCGGTTACGGTGCCAGGCGCTGTTGATGCCTGGTTTGCCCTGCATGACCGCTTTGGTAAATTGCCCATGGCACAAAATCTGGCACCTGCCATTCGCTATGCGCGCAGTGGCCATCCTGTTGCAGAAACCATTGCCTATTATTGGAATTTATCAGTACCACGGCTTTCAAAATTCCCCGGTTTTACCGAGCAATTCACGATCAATGGCAAAGCACCGAAAAAAGGTGAGTTATGGCGTAACCCGAATCTTGCCAACACACTTGAAAAAATTTCCCGAGGAGGTCGTGATGGTTTTTACAAAGGCAGCACTGCGAAAACTATCGCTAACTATATTCAAGCCCAAGGCGGTTTTTTGAGCGTTGAAGATTTAGCCAGTCATTACGGTGAATGGGTACAACCGATATCGACCAATTATCGTGGCGTCGATGTCTGGGAATTGCCGCCGAACGGTCAAGGTTTAGCGGCACTGCAAATGCTCAATATTCTGGAAGCTTACGATTTTTCCAAGATTCCTTTCGGCAGTGCCGAGCACGTGCATTTATTTACCGAAGCAAAAAAACTGGCGTTTGCTGATCGCGCGGCTTTATATGCCGACCCTGAATTTAGCAAGACACCCGTTGAAAAATTATTGTCGAAAGACTACGCCGCCGAACGCAGAAAATTAATCAATCCCGATCGTGCAATGCCATCAGCCGATGCTGGTGCAGCACTCAATCAAGGCGACACTATTTACATGACCGTCGCCGACAAAGACGGCATGATGGTGTCCTTGATTCAATCCAATTATCGCGGCATGGGCAGTGGTATGGCGCCTCCCGGTCTGGGATTTATTTTGCAGGATCGCGGTGAACAATTTGTATTGAAAGCCGGACATCCGAATAGTTTTGCACCGGGCAAACGACCCTTCCATACGATTATTCCTGCTTTCATCACCAAGAATGGCAAGCCCTGGATCAGCTTTGGCCTAATGGGCGGCGCCATGCAACCACAGGGCCATGTGCAAATCGTGATGGACTTAATCGACTTCGGCATGAACCTGCAAGAGGCCGGCGATGCACCGCGCATTCAACACGACGGCTCCACCGAACCGGCCGGACAAAATACCGCCATGAATGACGGCGGCGTATTGAATCTTGAATCCGGCTTTTCTTATCCCACCATTCAAGCCCTGATGCGAAAAGGTCATAAAATCGAATTTGCCGACGGGCCCTTCGGTGGTTATCAAGCCATCATGCGTGACCCTGAAACTGGTGTTTATACGGGCGCCAGCGAAAGCCGGAAAGATGGGCAGGCGGCGGGGTATTAGGACTCGGTGCTGGGGTAGGGGCAAGATCCCTTGATAAACATTCATTGCGAAATAACTAATAAACACCTAGAGAAAAAAATGAAAGAACGTACAAAAAATATCTTGGGTTATGGCACTTTGCTATTGGGAGGAATCGCATTGTTTATTGCCATGCTGGCAGGCAATGCAAACCGCTTTGACACCAATACTGAAAACTATGCAGCTAGCAACCTGAAACATTGCTTATTAACTCAACAATTCGCACATGAACTTGCCAAGAAAAATGATGCCCGAAGCTTAATGGTCGCCTCGATACTGATCGGCTCTGGAAGTGCGCTAATACCCGTTAGCCTGCAAAAGACGAATGAAGCACTGGCTACGCAGTGGATGCAATCTGCCATTGCAGCAGGACAAAACGATGATTTGATTGCTTGGTATGAAGCAACTAATTGCTTTGGAAATAAAGCCTGCAATGCAAGCAACGCGATTGGTCGACTAGAAAAACTCGACCCCGGAAATGCAGCCGTACACTTGCTGGCACTCAGTTATGCGAAAAGCAATAATGATCAAGCTGAAGTGGAAGCTGCTTTTTCACGCGCTGCAAACAGTCGTTATTACAACGGTTATTTCCACGAGTATGCGAAAGCTACCTATATTGCAATGTCTGACTGGCGACTTGGCAAAACCAATGCCGAGCGAGCAGACGATGCAAAAAACTGGGGTTTAGAAAAACCATTGAGCGATGAAGACTATAAAAAAATACAGGCGCTAGGAATGGCGATAGCATTTCCTATGCCAGGCTTTCAAAGTCTTACTGATTATTGCGATGGAACTAAAAATAAACTTGATAGAATAGAAGCCTGCATTAAAATTCTGGAACTAATGCGTAATGATAATAGTGCTGTTTCTAAAGCTATCGCGCTGTCAAGGCTATCAAAATTAACGATCAATCACCCCAAAGGACCACAATTTAGAGAAGAACTTCGGCAGTATTACTGGATGCAAGAAAATCAGAACAAGCTCAATAAAATACGCTCTGAATATGATTCTTCCTATATTCAACAATGGCCAAATTTGACCGAATGGGAAAGTTTAATTGCCGATATGCATAAAGCAGGAATTTCACTTACAGCACCGAAAAGCTGGCTGCCCGATAACCAAAACAAGCGTAGCCTCGTTTTAACGGGCCTCGATTCTAAGAACTAAAATGATCAACAACGACCTCGACTTTGAAGCTTATCGTATCGATCTTGCAAAACACACGCGCGTACAGATTCCAAATTTTCTACAGCTCGATGCTGCCGAGCGTTTGCGTTCGTGTTTGCAAAATGAAGTGCCGTGGACACTGGCCGAACGTAGTGAAGGTATTTCAAAAACTATCGCAGCCGAAGATTACGCGGCGATGGATTCACAAGCGCGTGATAAGCAACTACAGAAGGCCTACGAAAACGCACGAACACAATTCCAGTTTGTCTATGAAAGCTACATGATGGTGAAAGCGGCGCAAGAAGGCCGTGATCCGTCTTTAATATTGCATGCCATTCTGGAATTCCTGAACTCCGAAGAGTTTATTAGTTTCGCACGCTGGCTGGTGAATGATGCGAAGATCACCCACGTTAGCGCGCAGGCCACCCGCTATCGAGCTGGACATTTTCTAACGCGACATCAAGATAAAGATCAGCATGAAGATCGGGCTTATGCCTATGTAATTAATCTCACTAAAAACTGGCATGCCGATTGGGGTGGTCTGCTGCAATTTGAAAACGATGTAGGCGATGTCACGCAAACCTTCGCACCGCAGTGGAATTCCATATCACTATTCAAAGTGCCGCAATCGCATATTGTTAGTTTGGTGTCGCCATTCGCTAATGAAGATCGGCTGGCGATTACGGGCTGGCTGCTAAGACCAAAGTCGTAGGAGCGTCCTTTAGGCGCGACAAATCCCGCGAGATCGGTCGCGCCTAAAGGCGCTCCTACAAAATATCAGTCTGCCGGAACGGTTCGTTCTTTCGCCCATTCACGTAATGCATCGACTTTCTCTGCCATCAATACTGATAAAGGCCGGGTGTTTTTTATTTCAAGAGTGAGTACAGTTTCGCTCAACACAATTTTTTCTGCATGAGCCGCATACAAGGCACTGACAATGGCCTGTTCAATTTCAGCACCGGAAAAGCCGTTGCTGTTTTCCGCCAGACGCGTGAGTGAAAAACTGCTCCAGTCAATGCGGCGTTTGTCGAGATGCAGGCGGAAAATTTCACCGCGCGCGGCATGATCGGGCAGATCGACAAAAAAGATTTCATCGAAGCGGCCTTTGCGCAAAAGTTCGGGCGGCAGTTCATCAACCGAGTTAGCAGTCGCCACCAGAAACACCTTACTCTTGCGCTCCGCCATCCAAGTTAAAAAATAGCCAAGCACACGGCGTGATACGCCACCGTCTTCGCTAGAACTAGAGCTGGCCAAGCCTTTTTCGAGCTCATCAATCCAGATCACGCAGGGCTGTAATTGTTCGGCTGAAGCCAAGGCATCTCGCAGATTTTTTTCGGTTTCACCATGAAATTTATTATAGAGTGCACCAAAATCCAGACGCACCAAAGGCACGCCAAAACTACCGGCCACCGCTTTTGCCGCCAAACTTTTACCGCAGCCCTGCACGCCTAATAATAAAATTCCTTTCGGTGGATCAAGGCCAACCGGCAGATTTTCACCGACAAAGGCTTCGGTGCGATGGCTCAACCATTTTTTCAAATTGGCCAAACCGGCAACGTCGGCAAATTGCGTAGTGTCGTATTCATAATGCAGATGTCCGCTGCGATTAAGTAATTCAAATTTCAATTTTGCCAACTCAGGCAAATCACCGGCACCGATGGCGCCATCGCGAAAAATAAGATGGCGGGCGATGCGACGCGCTTCATTCATTGACAGGCCACGAAGATTTTTAACGATGGCTTTCAGTGCTTCCTGATCGATTTCAACGCGACGACCTTCGTTTTCACGTTTATACAAGTCGGCTTCGTCATTTACCATTTTCAGTAAAATATGTTCATCGGGCAGGGTTAACTTGAAACGCACCGCGAGGGCTTCGAGCTCAGCCGGTATTTCAATTTTCTGCCCAACCAGAACGACGGTGTGTTCCAGGCAATGACGGCGCTGGATAATGTCACGCAGTGCGCGCTGTGTGCTGGCGTAACCGAGGTAGGGATGGAAATCCAGCAGCAAATAAATACCGCGCTGGGTTTCTGTATGGATCGCATTCAAGGTTGCGCTGGCATCCGGCGCCACATCGGCTTCGTCTTCACGATCCAAATCAAAACGCCGCAGGCCCTCGGTAATCGACCAGCGATATAGGGCGCGCCAGACATTTTTCAGCGCATGACGAAACAGATCAATGACGCGGGCTTCGTCTTCGGTTTCAATCAGGATAAAAGGGGTGTTGGAGCGCAGCAGCGCGGTTAAATCTTGGAGTTCGTTCATGCCACATTATATTGGATATAAAGCATTGTTTGAATCGTGGGAGGGCCGTAAGGCCCGAATGGTCGGAGAAATTCGGGCCTTACAGCCCTCCCACGGTTACAGATAATCGTTAGCGCTAAATGCTTTTCTTCAACCACTTCGCAATCGCGATACCTGCATCACGCCCGTCATGCACCGCTGTCACCACCAGATCGGCTCCGCGAACATTATCGCCACCGGCAAATATTTTTGGCTGGCTGGTTTGATAAGGCAACCCGCCGGCAACTTGAATGCGACCGGTTTCCTGTAATTGAACACCGTGTTGTTCCAGCCACGCCGCCGGGCTGGGGCGAAAACCAAAGGCGGTGATAACGATATCGGCGGCGAGTATTTTTTCATTAGCCGATGTTGCAGAAAATTCTGCACGCGATTTTCCATTCGCAGTCACTTCGGTTTCCAGCAAACGCACGCCGCTTACCTTGTCGTTTCCTTCAATGCCGACGGGCGCGTGATTGAACAAAAACTGCACGCCTTCATCGCGGGCGTTGCCGACTTCACGACGCGAGCCAGGCATGCTGGCTTCGTCTCTTCGATAGACGCAAGTCACGCTGGCAGCGTTCAGACGAATCGAGGTTCGCAAGCAATCCATGGCGGTATCTCCGCCACCCAGCACGACCACATTTTTGTCTTTGAAGTCCAGCGAGATATCACTCGCGACATCACTGGCGAGAATTTGCCGGGCATTGGCAATCAGGAATGGCAAAGCCTCCAGACGACCTGATAAATGTTGTCCCGGCAATTTGGCATCGACTGCTGTGTAGCAGCCGGTGCCTAGAAATACTGCATCGTAATCGGCCAGTAATTTTTCAAAGCTAATGTCTTTGCCAATCTCGGTACGCAAATGAAAACGCACGCCCATGGCTTCGAGCACCAGACGTCGTGTCAGCATCACATGTTTTTCAAGTTTGAACGGGGGAATGCCGAAAGTGAGCAAGCCACCAATTTCTTCGTAACGATCAAATACGTCGGCTTGAATGCCGGCGCGTGCCAATCGATCTGCACAGGACAATCCCGCAGGTCCCGCGCCGATTACTGCAACACGTTTTCCAGTCGTAATGACTTTCGATAAGTCTGGTCGCCAGCCCTGCTTGAAGGCTTCATCGACAATATATTTTTCAATCGAGCCAATGGTTACCGATTCAAACCCGGTATTGAGTGTACACGCGCCCTCGCATAAGCGATCCTGCGGACATACGCGACCACAAACTTCCGGTAATGGATTGGTTTCGTGTGCCAGCGTGGCTGCCTCGAATAAACGATTTTCCTGTATCAGTTTCAGCCAATTGGGAATGTAGTTGTGGACCGGACATTTCCATTCGCAATAGGGGTTGCCGCAATCGA
The DNA here is from genome assembly GCA_043717775.1 of Arenimonas sp. Classification (GTDB taxonomy): domain Bacteria; phylum Pseudomonadota; class Gammaproteobacteria; order Xanthomonadales; family Xanthomonadaceae; genus Arenimonas. The sequence continues at coordinate 1,686 of JAYSXB010000244.1, read as the reverse complement.
GGCAACGGCCCGCTTGTGCTGCCGCATTGGTGCTATCAAAGCTGCCATAAATTTCATCCCAACCATGGATGCGCAATTGCGACGGAATTTCTTTCGGCATCTTGCGTGGCAATTCGAGAAACTGGAAATCTTTCTGGCTCATGCGGCTTGCCTCAATGCATCTATCAATGACTCGAGGCTGGCGGCTTTCGGTTTTACCAACCAGAATTTTCCGATCACATCGCGAAATTCTTCCAGTAATTGTGCGGCCCAGACACTGCCGGTTTCTTGTTGCTGGGCTTGCAATAAAAACCGCAAATGTTGCAGATGGCTTTCCATGCCTTCGGGTGACATCCGCAATAAATCGATCAATTCAAGATTGCAGCGATCGACAAAATCGCGTTCGATATCGAGCACGTAAGCGAAACCGCCGGTCATTCCGGCACCAAAGTTTTGTCCGGTGCGCCCAAGCACGGCCAACATGCCGCCGGTCATATATTCGGCACAATGATCACCCGCGCCTTCGATAACCGCCGTTGCGCCGGAATTACGCACCGCGAACCGCTCACCGGCACGACCGGCGGCGAATAGTTTTCCACCCGTTGCGCCGTATAAACAGGTGTTGCCGAGAATGCTGGCATCGCGTGCGACAAAGCCGGAATTTTTTCCAGGCGCGATCACGATCTTGCCGCCACACATGCCTTTGCCGACGTAATCATTGGCATCGCCCTGCAAATACAGATGCAGGCCACCGGCATTCCACGCGCCTAGGCTTTGACCGGCAACACCGGATAATTTGAGCGTGATCGGTGCTTCGCTCATGCCCAGATTACCGTGATGCTTGGCAATTTCTCCGGACAATCGCGCGCCTATAGCGCGGTCACGATTGCAGACATCGTAATGAAAAATACCGCCGGTCTTGTTGGTTATGGCGTGTTGTAAATCCGATAGCATTTTTTTCGCCAGCTCGGCAGTATCGCGCGGCGGGTTTTGGGCGTCTGTGCAGAAATGGCTTTCATCGGAAACAAAACCGCTGGCGGCAAGAATCGGACTTAAATCCAGTTGTCGCTGTTTATCGGTTTGGCCTTCGATGATTTGCAGTAAGTCCACGCGGCCAATCAAATCCTGCAAACTCGCCACGCCTAGAGTGGCGAGATGTTCACGAACATCCTGGGCGACGAATTTAAAGAAATTCATCGCCATGTCCGGCAGGCCGGTGAAATGCATTTCGCGCAGACGCTGGTCTTGTGTCGCGACGCCGGTCGCACAATTATTTAAATGACAGATGCGTAAATATTTACAACCCAGTGCCACCATCGGCGCGGTGCCAAAACCAAAACTTTCCGCGCCAAGAATCGCCGCTTTGATAACATCCACTCCGGTTTTCAAACCACCATCGACCTGCACCCGAACCTTGTGCCGCAGATTATTCATGCGCAGGGTTTGCTGCACTTCCGACAAGCCCAATTCCCAGGGCGTACCGGCATATTTGATTGATGAAATCGGCGATGCCCCGGTGCCGCCGTCATAACCCGATACCGTAATTAAATCGGCATAGGCCTTCACGACACCCGCCGCAACGGTGCCGATACCGGCATGCGACACCAACTTCACCGAAACCAATGCATCGGGATTGATTTGCTTCAAATCGAAAATCAGTTCGGCCAGATCTTCAATCGAATAAATATCATGATGCGGTGGTGGCGA
>JAYSXB010000243.1:0-8551 GCA_043717775.1 Arenimonas sp. | reverse complement strand
ATGGCCAGTCGGCATTACCTGGCTCTGGATTATTGCCGCCGGTTTTTTTGGCACTACCGCACATCTTTGCTGGACCCGCGCATTGAAACTAGGCGATGCCTCGATGCTGACCCCGATCAGTTTCTTCCAGGTGCCGGTTGTGGCCGTTGGCGCATTTTTTATTTTCAACGAAAAATTGGGCGCAATGGCTTTACTCGGCGCCAGCATTATTTTTATCGCCAACGCCTACATCGCACGACGCGAAGCAAAACTGGCACGCCGCAGCGTGACCGACCCGGATATTAATTCTGGAACGCAGCAAAGGTAATAAATAATCCTAAGGGCGCTGCTTGCTGCGCCCCTACGTAGGCCCTGATAATAATTCGGCGCGATCAAGGCAATTAGAAATATCGTGGGAACGCCGTAAGACATGAAGAAAATTTTATTCAACGAAATATTGTAGTGCCGTGGGAGCGTCCGTCAGGCGCGAATGGCCTGCCGAGTTTTTGAAGTCACTGGGCTACGATAAGAGCACTCGGCATCACCATATTATCTGTTTCGCGGTAGCGCTGTAAGGCATGAATTTCTTCGAGCATTCGCGCCTGACGGACGCTCCCACGGATTGTAAAAACATCGTAGGGGCGCCTGCTTGCTGCTCCCCTACGAATTTATGCTGACAAATTTCTTCGCGACATAATCATCGATCAATGCAACAAATTCCTGGGCAATATTATCGCCACGCAAGGTCACGGCTTTTTCGCCATCGATAAACACTGGTGCTGCGGGTGATTCACCGGTGCCGGGCAATGAAATACCGATATTGGCGTGGCGGGATTCGCCGGGGCCGTTGACGATGCAACCCATCACCGCGAGTGTCAGATTCTCGGCACCGGGATTGGTAATTTTCCATTCCGGCATTTTGTTGCGGACATGTTCCTGGACTGTTTTCGCTAATTCTTGAAAAAATTCTGAGGTAGTACGGCCACAACCAGGACAAGCTGTGACCAGTGGCGTGAAGGCTCGCAAGCCCATCGTCTGCAACAATTCCTGTGCAACGATAACTTCCTGTGTTCGTGCTCCACCTGGCTCCGGTGTTAAAGATATTCTGATGGTGTCGCCAATGCCTTCCTGCATAAGAATGGCGAGTGCGGCGGCTGATGCGGTAATACCTTTGCTGCCCATGCCGGCTTCGGTCAAACCTAGATGCAAGGGGAAATCCGAACGCAGCGATAAATCACGATACACCGCGACCAATTCCTGCACGCCGCTGACTTTTGCCGATAGAATAATTCGGTCGCGTGCCATACCAATTTCAACGGCTTTTTCGGCCGAATCAATCGCCGAACGCACAAGGGCCTCGCGTAATACTCGCGGGGCGTCCCAGGGCTCGGCGCGCTGTGCGTTTTCATCCATCAATAAGGTAGCCAGCGATTGATCCAGCGAACCCCAGTTAACACCAATGCGAACCGGTTTTTGATAACGCAAAGCCATTTCAATAATGGCGGCAAATTGGGTATCTTTTTTTCTTCCGAAACCGACATTGCCCGGATTAATCCGATACTTCGCCAGCGCTTCGGCGCAGGCAGGTTCATCGGCTAAAAGCTGATGCCCGTTGTAATGGAAATCACCAATAATCGGCACATCAATATTCATCATCAATAATTTATCGCGAATGCGCGGCACGGCAGCAGCGGATTCCGGATTATTGACGGTGACGCGAACCAGCTCGGAACCAGCGCGCCATAATTGCGAAATTTGTTTGACCGACGCATCAATATCGGCAGTGTCGGTATTGGTCATCGATTGCACCACGATGGGATGCTGGCTACCGATTAAAACCTTGCCAATTTGTACGCTATGGGTGGGTTTACGTGGTTTTGCAACTGCCTCAGTCATGCCTCAACGCCTTCCTGTATTTCTGCTACTGAATCCGAACGCAATTCTCTGAGCACGGTGTAATCACCGGCATTGATCAGCACATCAACACCTGCAATCAATGTTTCCGACATGGCACGGGCATTCAATGCATAAGGCTCATGGCCATGGACAATTTCAATGCTCGCGGCATTGCCATCGAGACTGCCTTGCGTTAAAAAACTTCGTTCGCTTGCATCTGAAGCCCATAATTCAATGCCACGCAAGGGCGCACGTTGCATCACGTCTTGCGATTGAATATGTACTCCAAGCGCGCTTGAACGACGCGCCAATAATTCAACACCCGCCGACAGGCCGCCATTCATTTCATAACGTAGCCAACGCACCACACCAACCATCCAGTCGGGTTCTTCGTTTTCATCGGCCAGGGTCATGCCGACAATTTCGCCGACCTTGGCACGAATTTGATTCGCGTTATCCCAAGCCATGCGATAACCGCCAAGACTCTGATCGAGTACGCGTGCAGGAATGCGTGGCAAACGATTGGCATCGGTACTGGCATTCGCCCAGGAAGCGCGCTCCACGACATGCACGGTTTGCTGTGATGACTGTCGCATGAAGGTATCGAAATCACGTTGTCCGGCCAGGTAATAATGCAAACCGCTCAAGCCAATCACGGTGTCGAGAGTGTGACTGGACTGCAGACGTTTGAAGGTACGTGCGGCCGACAATCCAAAGGCGCGCTTCAAACGCATTAACACGTCAACACTTAAACGCACACCGATGCCGCGACCCGGCACAATATCCGAAAAACCATCGCGCTGACGCGACAAGGCTTGCTCGGTTTCATGAATAAAAGAACGCACGTCCAACCACAAGGCATGGGATTCACCACTGGCGCCAGGGCCGGGGCCGCGATCGGCATCTTCCGGCACGACCGGCGCGTTAACTTCCGGCGGCTCGTTTAATAATGGCGAAAAGGGTGCGAAGGCGCGTGCTACTGGCCAGAGGCTATCTTGCTCGGCCTGGCTAAATGCCAGAGGATTACTCACAGCCATCAATAAAGTTTGAATATACAAAGTCTGTATATCCATACTGCCTTTTGCCACTTTGTCTTCAACGATTTTGTTTTCCAGTTTCAACTCGGAAGCAAAACGGTGGACCCGATGCAAACCTTGCCAAGTGCCGGCACTAGGCGCGCGATAAATGCGCCACGATAACGACAGGCAACGACTGTAATGCCAGGCAGCGCGTTGCAAACATTGCAGTACGGCATTACCCCGCAACATCGGAATATTGCCATTGGGCGAACAGATTTCAACAGCGGCTTTTCGATAACCATGCGCCAACCATAAGTGAAACATTTCTGCATGTTGCGCTTGCTGCGCTTTGGCAGGTGGCAGCGGCAAAGAACTACCGGCAAATTGCTGTTCGAGCAAGGCAATCGATTCGACTACCACACTGCGCAATTCATCCATGACCGATAAGCGCTGGCCACCTTCAAGCCGTTGGCTGGATAAACTGGCCAGAGCCGTGTCGAGCTCCTGTTGCGTTGCCATCGCATTGGCGCGTGGCAAAGCGGCCACCCAGGCTTTTACTTTTTTTGGCTCAGCGTGAAAGCGGCCCGTAGTATTCATGCCCGGCTCGGGCATACCTTCTCGAAGGCGGCGATAGGCATCAGTCATGAAAGCACTCCTTGGGGCTCACAGTTTAGCCCTTTGCGTGCCGAAACCCCAAGCCCGACGTTAAGCGCTATTCTATGCGGCCATAAGCTTGATGATCTTGTGCAGGCATGTCTGAATTAATCCGCGAACGCCGGGTATTAAAACCAGTGCAATTGAATGTGCTGGCGCGGGATTTGCTTGAATCTAGTTTTAGCCAAGTGTGGGTGGAAGGCGAAATCAGTAATTTTTCGCGCCCGGCTTCGGGCCATTTATATTTCACGCTTAAGGACGAACGCGCGCAAGTGCGATGTGCCTTGTTCAAACAGAAAGCCATGTACCTCCGATTTCCGCCGCGTGACGGCATGCAGGTATTGGTACGCGGCCGCCTGACCTTGTACGAAGCTCGCGGCGATTACCAACTCGTGCTTGAACATATGGAAGAAGCCGGTGAAGGCGCGTTGCAACGTGCCTTTGTCGAACTCAAGGCAAAGCTGAGCGCAGAAGGCGTATTTGATGATGCGCGCAAACGAGCCTTGCCGGCATTTGTCCACCGTCTGGCCATTATTACCTCCGCTACCGGCGCCGCCGTTCGCGATGCGATCAGTGTATTGTCGCGACGCTTTCCTTTATTGCATGTGGATGTACTTCCGGTTGCCGTGCAAGGCGACGGTGCTGCAAAAGAAATCCGCAACATGCTCGCTCGTGCAAATGCGACTGGCAAATACGATGCTATTTTGCTAACGCGCGGTGGTGGCTCGCTGGAAGATTTATGGGCATTCAATGACGAAGCACTTGCCCGCGATATTGCACAATCGAAAACTATTGTTATTTCCGCCATTGGCCACGAAATCGATTTTTCATTATCGGATTTTGCCGCCGACATTCGTGCACCCACGCCTTCTGCCGCTGCCGAATTACTGGTGCCCGATAAACTGGATTTAAATGCCCGCACCACGCAATTAAAAAATCGTCTGGAATCGGCCCAGAAACGCTTATTGCAAAACCTGCAACAACGCGTCGATCAACACTATTTGCGCCTGCGTTTATACGACCCGCAAACACGCATGGTACAAGCACGAGCACGTCTGCTGCAAACCCGGCAATATCTCGCCAAGAATTTTCAATTGCTTGCACAAGCCAAATTGGCGCGATTGCGTATTGCCATGGCCAGACTGGAACGACAGCATCCACAACAACAATTGCAGAACCATCAACTGCGGTTGAGCACTTTGAATCAAACCCTGCACAATGCTGCCGCACGCCAGCTACAAAACAAGATCGGACATTTACGCGAACTCGGGCGTGGCTTGTCTGCCGTGAGTCCGCTGGCTACTCTTTCACGCGGTTACGCGATTATTCGCAAGCAAGATGACGGTACGGTGCTGCGCGATAGTCAGCATGTGAAAAAAGGTGAAAGGCTTATTGCGCAGTTGCGAACGGGGTCGATAGATTTAGAAGTTAAATCGTAGAGAGTAATTGTCTGTTGTCAAAAAATCGATATTCCCGTGGGAGCGCCCGTCAGGCGCGAAAAACCTCGCCGGATTTTTCAGACATGAACGCGCTTCAGTGAATCGGTAATTTTTTTGTGATAAATCTCCGTCATGCTGGCGCTGGGTACCCAGTGACTTCAGGCATCCCGGCAAACCATTCGCGCCTGACGGGCGCTCCTACGAAAATACGCTCTGGCAGGAGGGCCTTCTAGCCCGAAAACCCCGCCAGATTTTTCGCGCCTGACGGGCGCTCCCACGGAAATACGCGGCGCCCGGCAGAAAACCGCTCCTGCGTTTTCTGCACTCCCGCCGTCCATTGCGGTCGCAGCGGCCTCCTACGGTTTATATTGCGTGTGCTATTTCCACACCGGAATTTTTTTCACGCTTGGCGCGATACATCGCCTGATCGGCTTCACGCATTAAATCATCGACTTTTTTTGCATGCGATGGATAAGCAGCAACGCCAATACTGGCGCCGACATAAACTTGCGGGCCTTGCAGTAATTGTATGGGCTGCGAAAGAATATCGCGCATTCTGGAAGCATAGATAAGCAGATGGGTTTCATCATTCGCTTGCGGGTCATCAATCAGAACAATAAATTCATCGCCGCCCATCCGGGCCACGGTATCGCCAGTTCGTACCGATGATTGCAAGCGTCTCGCAATAGTTTTCAATACTTCGTCACCGGCATCGTGACCATACTTGTCATTCACCGGCTTGAAACCATCGAGGTCAATCGACAACACCCCAAATGGTTGACCATTACGTTTTCCGCGATGGGTCAAATTATATAAATCCGATAATGCCTGACGACGATTCGGCAATTGCGTGAGCGGGTCATGGTCGGCTAAATGCCGTATTCGTGAGCGGTCAAATAAAATCCGGTAACTCGCCAAGGCCGAAAAAAACGACACCAATAGTCCAATAATTCCAGCGCGGGTTTGCCACCAGGGCAGCACGCCAAAACCTTTTTTAGGTTGTGCCGAAATCAACCAGCTACCACCGGGCACGAATACCGGCACACGAACCGCATCTTTTGAAATTAGGCTCTCGTCGCCAAAAAAGTATTCGCCCGCCGGGCCAATGGCATCGCGACCACGAATGGAAATATCCAGATTCTGCTCCAATTGCGACAGACCGGCTTCTTTCATCAACTCCGGAAAATCCAGCGTAATCGATACCGCTCCCCATAGGCGAGGCACACCATCAATCTTGATCCAGACCGGCATACGGCAAACCAAACCAACGCCCCCTTGTTCAAGTTGAAAAGGCCCGGCAAGCACGGCGTCATCCAATTGAATCGAACGATACACCGCGGCTTTTTGCTCGGGATCCAGTAATAAATTCATACCAATAATTTTTTCATTACCGGCAACGGGATAAACGTCGCGAATAATGAAATGCGGTGCCAGTGATAAATTTCTTTGTGCCGGATTAGTGCGGCTTAATTCTTCCGCAATCAAGGCAAACTGTGCCGGCGTCAATTCTTCACGGATCACTAAATCAACTGCCAGGCCTTTCACCAAGGCGACGCTGTAATTCAGTTTTTTTTCCAACTGCCCACGAAAATCCGAAACTTGGGTTTGAATTTCGTTTTTTTTCTGACTTAAATCGTGTTGATATTCAAGCTCACCAGCACGCCAGCTAAGAAATATACCCACGCTCAAAATAATTGCCGCAGTAAGCATTGGCCTTTGGGTAAGCCAGAACAAGGGCCTGAGCGGTAAGCGTTTCATGGGCTGCATTATAAACCCTGAACGACAAGCATTTAGGCAATTAACCCCGAATCCAGCTATGTACCGTTCATATGCTCACCCACCCAACAGGAGCGCATCATGAACCGCAAACCACTCGTATTCGCCATCGGCCTGATTTTGTTAACAGCCTGTAACACGCAAGTAAAAAAAGAAGTCGCTGCCGAAACCAAAACGCCAGCAGAAAAACATAAGGCAGAAAGTGATAAGAAAGATCGGGACGAGCTCAGTAGGATAGTCGTGACTGGCGGCCGAATTAAACGTGTTGATGCAGAGTCTGCCAGCCCACTCCAAGTGACTAGCAGATCCCGTATTAATGACACCTATGTAGTCATGTCTGCGCCTACCGTAAACTCGCCACCGCCACCTGCTGCAATGGCTAGGAAGTCTACGCTTGGTAATGCCTCAGGCTATGCCACGCTGCAACAGCCCGAACAAAATACCGAAAAATACAAAAACTTTAGCGACAACCCGATTCAGCTTGCCAGCGAAAATCCCGTCAGCACATTTTCAATCGATGTCGATACCGGCAGCTACAGCAATGTTCGCCGTATGCTCAATAGCGGCACCCGGCCACCTGCCGATTCTGTACGCGCCGAAGAAATTATCAATTATTTTGATTTTGGCTATACCGCGCCCACTTCACGTAAGCAGCCATTTTCAGTCTCGACTGAAATTGCCACAGCACCGTGGAATTCAAAACACCAATTAATGATGGTCGGCATTAAAGGCTATGAAGTTGCACGCTCGCAAATTCCAGCGGCCAACATCGTATTTTTAATTGATACTTCCGGTTCGATGTCGAGCGAAGATAAATTGCCATTATTGATTTCCAGCTTCAAGGAAATGGTCAACAAACTTCGTCCGCAAGACCGGGTTTCGATTGTGGTTTATGCCGGAAGTGCCGGACTGGTATTGCCTACCACTAAGGGTGATAACAAAGAAAGTATTTTGCAGGCATTAGACAAACTACAAGCCGGTGGCTCCACCAATGGCGGCCAGGGCATCGAGCTGGCGTATAAAGTGGCGAAAGATAACTTCATCAGCAATGGCGTTAACCGCGTGATTCTTGCGACCGATGGCGATTTTAATGTAGGCATCTCGAATACAGAAATGTTGAAAACCCTGGTCGCCGACCAGCGTAAATCCGGCATTGCGCTGACCACGTTGGGTTTCGGCCAAGGCAATTACAATGATGAAATGGCCGAACAACTGGCCGATGTCGGCAACGGCAATCATGCCTACATCGACAATTTGAATGAAGGTAAAAAAGTATTGGTCGAAGAAATGTCTTCTACCATGATGACAATTGCGCAAGACGTAAAAATTCAAGTCGAGTTTAATCCTGCCGTCGTCGCCGAATATCGTCTGATTGGTTATGAAAACAGAAAGCTCAATCGCGAAGATTTCAACAACGACAAAGTTGATGCCGGTGAAATCGGTGCCGGTCATGACGTGACTGCACTTTATGAAATTACTTTGGTCGGCTCTGGTGGCGAAAGCGTGAGCCCACTTCGTTATGGAAAAGCCGTGCAAGCGATTAATCCAAAAGCCAATGAAATTGCCTTGTTGAAACTCCGCTACAAGCAACCCGGCGCTGATCAAAGCAAGCTTATCGAACAGCCCATGATGCGCTCGCAAATCAGCGCAAAAGCAAGTGATCGCCTGAAAATGGCAGCATCGCTAGCTGCCTATGCCGATTTATTACGCGGCGGTAAGAACAGCGGGCAATTCAAGTGGAACGATGTCAAACAACTGGCTGCCAGCGTGTCACTGCCTGATTCCTGG
>JAYSXB010000242.1:0-21769 GCA_043717775.1 Arenimonas sp. | reverse complement strand
TTACCGTGAGCCCGACCAAGCAGTTTTACCATTGCTTCGGCTGTGGCGCGCATGGCACCGCGATTGCTTTTTTGATGAATTACGATCGTCTGGAATTTATGGATGCGGTCGAGGAGCTTGCCAAACGTGTTGGCATGGATATCCCGAAAGACACGCGTTCACGCAACGAATCGGGCGAGTCGAAAGATTTATATGCAGCGCTTGATGCTGCGACGCAGTTTTTCCAGAAACAACTCGCACAAAATTCTGCGGCACAAATTTATTTGGATAAACGCGGTGTCGATGCTGAAAACCGCGCGCGTTTTTCGATTGGTTATGCGCCCGATGGCTTCAATGCTTTGAAAGATGCATTGGGCACCGATGATCGGCGAATGAAGCTGCTGGAAAAAGTCGGTTTATTTTCGAAAAACGATACCGGTCGCATCTACGATAAATTTCGTGATCGGGTGATGTTTCCGATTCATGACCGGCGTGGGCGCGTCATCGCATTCGGCGGACGCGTTCTGGAGAAAGACGACGGTCCGAAATATTTAAACTCACCGGAAACTCCGCTCTTTCATAAAGGCCGCGAACTTTACGGTTTGTGGCAAGTGCGGCAGGCGAACTCGAAAATTCCGCGCCTGATTGTGGTCGAAGGCTATATGGATGTAGTGGCACTGTTTCAATATGGCGTAACGCAAGCCGTGGCAACACTCGGTACTGCCACCACGCCGGAGCACGCCGAGCTTTTATTCCGCAATGCTGCCGATGTCTATTTTTGTTTTGATGGCGATCGGGCCGGACGTAGCGCTGCCTGGAAAGCGGTCGAGTCAATCTTGCCGCGCATGAAAGATGGCCGCCAAGCCTACTTTTTATTTTTACCCGATGGCGAAGACCCCGACAGTATTGTTCGACAAGAAGGTGCCGATGGTTTTGATCTGCGTCTGCAACAGGCAACGCCACTTTCCCAATTTTTCTTTGATGAATTAAGCAAGGATATTGCCTTGAATAATATGGAAGGCAAAGCGCGTCTGGCCGAACGTGCAAAACCGATGCTGGCAAAAATTCCTGACGGCGCTTTCGCCGATTTAATGTTGCAGCGTTTGGGTGAAATGACAGGATTAAAGCAGCAAGCAACACTTTCCCAGGGACCACTCCTGACCAATGCACCACGACGCAATTCTGCGCCGCCACCGAAATTGAGTTTGGTGCGTGCAGCAATCACTTTGCTTTTACAGCAACCTTCATTGGCTTTGCATATCGAACCACCGCATTTATTTGCGATATTGCGGCAGCCCGGCATTCCACTTTTATGCGAACTAATTGCACTGATTCGCGAACGCCCGGATATCAATACCGGTTTGATTATTGAAAGTTTTGCCGAACGCGAGGAACAGGCATCGGTGCAAAAACTCGCCGCCCAGGAATTCCCCGGCGAACCCGAACATTGGCAAGCCGAATTCAACGATGCCTTATCGCAACTCGACAAACAGACCCGCATGCAGCGCATTGAAGAGCTGAATGCGAAGACCGGGCGTAGCATCGATGAGAATAACGAGTTACGCGAGTTGCTGACCGCAAGAATGCGGTAGCAGGCCGCTTGCGGGCGATAACTTCCTGATCATGCAGGGCGGGCCCCTATAAAAACAAATCCCGCGATCTTTTATTCCATGAAACTATCCAGCCCGGCAATTGTTCTGCCGGCATCGGATGGGCAATAAAATATCCCTGGGCTAAATCGCAGCCGGTGCGACAAAGAAATTCCCAGTCATCGCTATCTTCCACGCCTTCTGCCACTACTTGCATTCCCAGTTGTTTGCCGAGCCCCAGGCTTGCGTTGTACATGGCGAGCACGGTTTCATCGCGCCAGGCGCCGTGCACAAAGCTGCGATCAATTTTTAGTTCGTTGAATGGAATATCGTGCAACTGTGTCAATGACGAATGCCCGGTACCAAAATCGTCAATCGAAAGACCAAAGCGCTTTAGTCGCAATCGCGTCAGCACTTCGAGCGGCATGCGATGGTCCAGCATTAAACGACTTTCGGTGACTTCCAATAAAATATCCGAAGGCGCTACACCGGCAGCCATTGCACTGGCTGCGACAAAATCAGCGAAGCTTACCGACATCAGATTTTCCATCGATACATTCACTGCCACGCGCAGGCTTAGTCCTTCTTTCTGCCAAACACTCGTTTGCTTAAACGCATTGGTCAGCACCACACGCGTTAGATCATCAATCATGCCGTTGTCTTCAGCCAAGCCAATAAATAAGTCGGGGAATACCAAACCGTCAACTGGATGCAACCAACGTACCAGCGTCTCGACCCCCACAACAGCACCGGTAGCCAGTGACACTTTGGGCTGGTAATAATTAACCAGTCTATTATTGTCGATGGCATTTTTTAATTCTTCGGCAGCATAGGTTTTACTGACTGCATGTAGTGTTCTAGCGGGACGCCATTTATTTACCAGCGCGGCCAAGCCTTCAAGTGATACCGGTTTTTGCAGATGACCTAAGATCGTAATATTGTGTGCCTGCACTAATTTTTCGGCCATTTGCAATACCCGTTCGTCTTCACCACTGACTAAAATAAGACTGCCCTTGTAATTGTGTTCGACTAATTTACGCACGAATTCAATACCGTCCATCCCCGGCATATTTAAATCCATCAAAATTAAATTTGGTGCCTTATTGTGGGCATCGACCAACTTGAGCGCATCGGATCCTTTTTCGCAAGTAACCACCGAGTGATAGCCAAGTCCGGCCAGCATATGCACGAGTAGCTTGTGCATGAAAGTCTCATCGTCGAGCACTAATATTTTTATTCTTGATTCATCAGTTTTTAATTCGGCTTTATCCAGATCAATATTTACTGACTGCAAGTGATCAAGAAAAACCATGGCGGCATGCAGTTCTTGTTCAAACAAGGGCAATAATACGTTCAGGTTTTCCGTGTGTCTTTCTTTGCCCACTAATTCTATCTTTGCGCATAAATTGCCAAGCGCTGTCGCGCCCACTGCATGCGCCGATGCGGTCAATTTATGCGCTTGCTCGCTTGCTTTTATTAGATTGCCAGCGATACAAGCTGCACGCAGTTCAGTGGCTATTTTCGTTGCCGACACCTGAAAGTCATTTTGAAATTCACGAATAATAGAGGGATCGGAACCGACCAGATTTTCCAACACCGTTTGATCTACTACAGGCGAAATTACGGCTTTCATTTCCGCAGTCTTATCTAACTGTTTGGTCGATTTTGTAATGGGTAACCAGGTTTCAAGAGCGGCTTTCAAATCCGATAATTTTAATGGCTTAATCAAATATGCATCCATACCTGCTGCACGACATTGATCGGCTTCATCATTTATAGCTGTCGCAGTCAGTGCAATAATCGGTATGCGACGCAAGCCTTGCTCTTGTGTTCTTATCGCTACGGTTAATGCATAACCATTCATTTCCGGCATATGCAAATCACTGATCAATAATGCGTAATGGCCGCATTGCCAGCGCTCGAATGCCAGGCGGCCATCGGCCACAACATCGGCAACAAATCCCAGCAAGGCCAATTGCCGTGAAATAAGTTTTTGATTTAGCACATTATCTTCAGCCACCAAAATTCTATGCGCCTTATGTAGCACAGCGTTATAGACCACAGCTTTATCCATTGCTGCTTGTGATGGTTTCCGGAAAGAAAAATTCGCTTCGCCAGAAATACCTGATGTCGCTTTTGACAAGTGCTGGTCGATCACTCGATAAAATTCCTGATACCGCAAGGGCTTTGCGATATAGGCATCGCAACCGGCCACGCGGGTTTTTTCCTGATCGTCTTTCATTGCCATGGCAGTCAAGGCAATAACGGGGATCGCAAGCGTGGTTGGATCTTTTTTTAACAAAGCCGTTGCCGCTAAACCATCCATGCCCGGCAGCTGGATATCCATTAAAATTAAATCAGGTTGATCAATGCGCGCCATAATCAAACCGCTCTCGGCATCGACCGCGCACAATACGCTATGGCCTACATTGCTTAGCAGCAATGTGGCTAGCTTCATATTGGCGGGATTGTCTTCAATGACAAGAATTTTGGCCATTAGATTTTATTTCCATTGGCCATTTTTTGCATAAGCGGCATTGTGTTTTTGCTTGTACTATTTTTTGCTATATCGAGCGCATCAGGCTCGGCGCTGAGTGACGATTTATTCACACTACGCAGTGGCAACCACACCGCAAATTTTGCACCCTCGCCTTCGACACTAGCGACGGCGACGGTTCCGCCATGCAGTTCAGCCAATTGTTTGACCATCGCCAAACCAAGACCAGTGCCCTCGAATTTTCGCGCCAGACTGCTATCAATCTGGCTAAAGGCTTGGAATAATTTCGCCATATTCTTTTTTGAAATTCCAATGCCACTATCACTGACACAAATCTCGAAAAATTCTTGGTACTCGTTATCAGCCAGGGCAAAACTATGCACCGGCCAATCACCGGGCAAGCTACCAACGCAAGCTCGCGGCACACGCTTGGCTTGCAGGGTCACCCAACCGCCATGGCCGCTAAACTTAACGGCATTCGACAATAAGTTATAGACAATTTGCTTGGTCTTACGCATATCCAATTCGGGCAAACCCAAGTCATCGCTTATTTCAATTTCAAGTTGTATGCGATGCGCGGCCGCTTTTTCACGAACAATCGATAAACTATTGGTTAGCAAGCTTCCCAAATCGACCGCTTCCAGTTCGAGGGTCATCATGCCAGCCTCAACTTTCGACAAGTCCAGAATGTCGTTGATCAATGCGAGCAAATGTTGACCACTGGTAAAAATATCACCGATATATTCCTGCTGGGTGATATTCATCTGCCCCATAAAACCGTCTTTCAAGGCTTCTGAAAATCCGATGATGGCATTCAATGGTGTGCGCAATTCATGCGACATGGTGGCCAGAAATTCCGACTTCATTCGACTGGCATGTTCTAGTTCAATATTTTTTTCCTGCAAGGCAAATTCAAAGCGCTTGCGCTCGGTAACATCGCGGGCTGCGGCAAATACGCCTTGTAGTTTTCGGTCGCGATTATGGAAAGTGGCCGCGTTATACGACACCACGGTTTCCTCGCCGTTCCGTGCGCGTACGGTGAGCTCATAATTACTGACGCGGTTTTCGCTCAGCACGCGCTTAATGGCAGCGTCGGCACGAGCGGGGTCGGTAAAAAAATCCCGGCAAGGCGCGCCAATTAATTCGTCTCGGGTACGACCGGTTAAGGCAATCATTTGCTGATTCACATCCGAAATAATGCCCTGCGAATCAGTCGTCATCAGTGCATCAATATTGGATTCAATTAACGATCGCGTGTAAAACTGTTGATCGCGTAAACGCTGATCCAGCAAAGCCTGCGCCGCTTCCACGTGTTTGCGTGCGGTATTGTCGGTACCAATCAGCAAATAGCCGATAATATTTTCATCGGCATCGCGCAAGGCCGTTACCGACACAATGGCAGGGAAACGGGTTCCGTCCCGACGAATATAGGTAAGCTCGTAAATATCTTCGATGCCGCGCGAGGCTTTGAATACCAAGGCTTCAAAACCCGGAGCAATCGGTGTTTTTAATTCCATGCTCAGCGCTTCGGCGCGTGCAATTAATTCCTCGGTGTCCGAAATATCGGCTGGGGTAATTTTATTCACCACATCCACCGCCAAATAACCAAGCATGCGCTCGGCACCGACATTGAAGATCTGGATAACGCCTTTGGCATCGGTAGCAATGCTGGAAAAGTTGGCACTATTAAAAATGGCGTCTTGCAAGGCGCCAGTTTTCAACAAAGCATTTTGTCGCCGAAATTCGACAAGGCCGTCAGGGACAGCCGAGGTTTCGATAGTGCCATCATCAAAAATAGTTTTCGACATACGGCCACCCCTAGCAACAATAAAAACGTGGCATGCGATCAGACTAAAGCCGCAATCGCAAACCGCAGAACAGGCTCAAGACTGGCAATCCGATGGGCACACCAACAGCACGAGTCGGGCGGCAAGAAGGAGATGAGCTTTGATTGTTCGCTTGTAGCCAAAACAATTCTGTGCGTTAACGTACGTAGGGTGGAACCGCCCGCTCTTGGCGATTCCACCATGTGTTGCGACGGTGTTTCCACCATGCATTACGGCTTCGTTTGACTTGGTGGATTCCACCAAAGAACGGTGGGATCCACCCTACGTTTTTTGGTAATAATGAAAAGAGGAATGCGGCCAATCCGAAGCATCTTGAACATAACCATGTTTAACCGGATTAATGTGGATGTATTCGATATGCGCAAACAAGTCCCGCTCATCACGTATTTGATGCTCCCAATATCGACGTTGCCATACACCACGTTCGCCTCGTTTTACACGAAGCTTAGATATGCTTTCGGTTTTTGGTATCCCGAGTGAGAAATCCGTTTTTATCCGCCGCCATCGCGTTGCAAAATCGTAATCATTTTCAGGCAACCTCCATAACCAATGCATATGCTCAGGCAATATGACCCATGCAATCACCTTGAATGGCCTTCTTTGCTTTTCTCTTTCTATACATTCACGCAACAATTGAATATGCCGAACCAGCAAATCACTATTGTGGCGTTCAAGCAAATTGATAGTGAAGAAGTAAGTACCACCAGGCACCCACATGCGATGATAATTTGACATGCCGCAAGAATGACAAAAATTCAAACCCGGCAATATCAGCGAAAACCCCAATCGACCGTAAGAAAAACCCTACCGACGTAGGGTGGAACCGCCCGCTCTTGGCGATTCCACCATGTGTTGCGACGGTGTTTCCACCATGCATTACGGCTTCGTTTGGCTTGGTGGATTCCACCAAAGAGCGGTGAGATCCACCCTACGATATGGTTTTCGACGTAGGGTGGAACCGCCTGCTCTTGGCGATTCCACCACACATTGCGATCGTCCTTCCACCATGCATTACGGCTTCGTTTGACTTGGTGGATTCCACCACACGTTGCGATGGTGTTTCCATCATGCATCACATGCTTCGTTGGGCTTGGTGGATTCCACCAAAAAGCGGTGGGATCCACCCTACGATATTTTTGATTGCGGCTTATGACTTTGCGGCGGCGGTGGGGCTTGGTGGATAC
Source organism: Arenimonas sp. (assembly GCA_043717775.1). Classification (GTDB taxonomy): domain Bacteria; phylum Pseudomonadota; class Gammaproteobacteria; order Xanthomonadales; family Xanthomonadaceae; genus Arenimonas. The sequence continues at coordinate 14,673 of JAYSXB010000242.1, read as the reverse complement.
CACCCAAGAGCGGTGGGATCCACCCTACGTAACGTCGGACAATAGGCGACTTAATTCGTTTTTGACTACGGCGTAGCATTCGCAGGCGTGGTTTTCTAGGCCTGATGGGTTAAGCACTGAAATATGGCCGCGTCGGTAGCTAATAAAACCGGCGTGTTGCAACTTTCCGGCGGCTTCGGTAATGCCTTCGCGGCGTACGCCCAACATGCTCGCTACTAGTTCCTGCGTCATGATTAATTCGTGGCTGGGCAGACGATTAAACGTCAGCAATAACCAGCGGCTTAATTGTTGTTCGACCGAATGATGGCGATTGCACACGGCGGTTTGCATCATCTGTGTCATCAAGGCCTGGGTGTAGCGCAATAACAAACGTTGCATAACACCGGCGCGATTAAAATGTTCTTTCAATAAGCCCCGTTCCAAGCGATAGGCGTAACCTGCGGTTTGCACAACAGCCGAACTCGGTGTGGTATTGCCGCCCATGAATAATGAAACACCGACCATGCCTTCATTGCCAACACCGGCCGCTTCTGCCGATGCGCCCGATGCCATAACGTAGTGCAATGACACAATCGATGTCGTTGGAAAATACGCATGTTGCAATTGGCTGCCGGGCTCGTACAACATTTCGCCCAACCGCAATGGAACCAGTTCTAACTGAGTGGCCAATTGCTCGCATTCCATTACTGGCAGTGAAGCAATAAGATGGTTTTGATTCGGGCTATGAAGTGCGCTCATTACGATGCCCCGGGAAATCCCGGGCTTTTAATCGGCGTGCATTCCACGCCAATGCCGCGATAACCAATAAAGCGACAGCTGGTGTCAAACATGGGTTCGCCACTCACGCGAAACTGTTGTTGCGAGCCATTGGCATGGGTGCGATTAAAAAGAAAATCGATAAAAGGTTGTCTTGCTTCAATGGCTGCTTGCAGCAGCGCGCGTTCGGCTTCATTCCATTTCGCTGGCGTGCCAGTCGAAACTTCTTCTTGAATGCCGAGCATTTCAAGCACCGGGCCCGACACTTTACTAAAATTACCTAGCTCGTCTTGTTCCCAATACCAGTCAGACGCCAGCTCGGTCAAACTGCGGTAGCGCGCCTCGCTTTCGCGTAATTCTGCGGTGCGCTCTTCAACTTTATATTCAAGCAAGCGGTTATGGCTGGCGAGTTTTTTGTATAGCAAACGCACTTCGAGCATATTATGGATGCGGGTTTTTACTTCGAGCAAATCAAAGGGCTTGCTGATGAAATCTTTTGCACCGGCTTCTAAGGCACGCAACTTATGATTGGGCTGCGCGGTTAGCACAATGACCGGCAGATAACTGTCGCTATCATTGCACTTGAGGTCACTCATTACCTGAAAGCCGTCCATTTCCGGCATTTGCAGGTCGAGCAAAATCAAATCATAAAAGTTTTTTCTGTGCAGTGCACACACTTCCTGCGGCTTCATGGTGGAACTTACATTGCTATAACCTGCCTCATTTAGGAATTGTTCCAACAACTGCACATTGGTTTCTTGATCATCGACAATCAAGATGTGAGCATTGAGAATTTCTTGCAGGCTAATCATGTTTTTTTGTTCTGTTTTCGCAAGCGGCTTCGGCTTTTGCAAAGTTTAGTGCTACGTCCAGCGTATTCATGAATTCGTTTACTTTGATAGGCTTGGTGAGGTAGCGGAAGAAGCCAGCTTCCAAGCCTTTTTCAATATCACGCGGAATGGCATTGGCACTCAGTGCTACGACAGGAATGGATGCTGTGAGTGGGTCTTCCGACAAAATTTTCAGTGCCTTGATACCGCTAATACCAGGCAAATTGATATCCATCAGAATTACATCCGGCAATGAAGCCCGCGCAATTTCTATACCACGCGTAGCGTCTCTTGCAGTGAGCAAGCGAATATCGGGCCGACGTGCAATTAAATCTTCCACCAACATAAGATTGGCTGGATTGTCTTCAACATAAAGCAAAGTATGGCTATTTGTATCCGCATCGATATGGGTGTTAGTGAGTTCGGCATCATCAATGCTATGTGCTTGCACTGTTTGTTCAGCGCTGAGGTTTAGCTCAATCCAAAACGTAGCACCTTTACCGATGGTACTTTCTACGCCTATTTCGCCACCCATCAACTCGACTAATCGCTTACAGACCACCAGGCCAATGCCAGTACCTTCAACATCGGTGGTTTCCTGTCCCAGCCGATTGAAGGGTTGAAATAATTGCGCCATCGCTTCAGGCGACAAACCTTCTCCGTCGTCTTTCACACAAACACGAATACGGCCTTCATCCATGAGAATACAATCAACAATAATCCCGCCGCCTTCACGGTTGTATTTCACTGCGTTTGAAAGCAGATTGATTAACACCTGCTTCACCCGGGTGCGATCTGCTTTTACTGTGTGAGGGAATTCCAGTACGGGAAAACTCACAGTAATGCCGCGCTTGTCCGCCTGCGGCAAAATCATGGTTTTGCATTCGCGTATCACTTCAGCCAGCGATATTGGCTCGAGTGATAAAATAAGTTTGCCCGATTCAATCAAGGCCAGATCAAGAATTTCATTAATCAAATCCAGCAAATACCAACCAGATTTCAAAATTTGATCGACGCTGCGTTTTTGCGTGGGTGTAGGCGGTGGCGTACCGGACTCTATTAATTGCGCAAAACCTAGAATCGCACTCAGCGGCGTGCGTAATTCATGGCTCATGCTGGACAGGAAGTCGGATTTTGCAAGATTAGCTTTTTTTGCATCGGCCATGGCCGCTTGTAAATCCAGTTCAATTTTATGCCGAACCGAATTGTCGGTGCCGATCAATAAATAACCAATAATGGTGCCGTAATCGTCACGCAATGCCGTGATGGAAACAATCGCTGGAAAACGACTACCGTCCTTACAAATATAGGTGAGCTCGTAAATATCTTCGATGCCACGCGAGGCTTTAAATGCGAGTGCTTCAAAGCCCGGCAAGATTGGCGTTGCCAACTCCGCGGTCAGTGCTTTCGCGCGTGCCATCACTTCTTGCGGGTCATGAATGTCGCTCGGGTTTATTTTGTTGACGACTTCATACGCCATATAGCCCAGCATGCGCTCGGCACCGACATTGAATAATTGAATAATGCCTTTTTCGTCGGTGGCAATAATCGAGAAATTTTCGCTGGTGAGAATGGCATTTTGCAAAGCGCCGGTTTTAAGCAAAACCGCTTGGCGCCGTTCTTCGGTAATCCCATCAACGTAGGTGAAACCGCTTTCTAATGTTTGCATCGTGGTTTCCGTGAAAAGTACGTGGGTTCAAAACATGAACCGCGTGTGCTCGGTCGGAAACAAAAGTGCATCGTAATCACAACGATGCTCTGAGGAGGACTGTAAGCTAGTACTGCGCGGACTTAGATTGTGAGATTCTGGTGAAGAATCGTCTGTGCGGCAAGACACATAGCTGTAGCTAAAGCCTCTGGGGCATGCAGAGTGCTTAATCTGTACTCATTTCGATAAACGCCCGAGCCATAAGCTCGAGCGCTATTTTTTACCGCAATTACATGCGGTTTATTTGACCATTGGCCACTTTTACGCGGTCGCCAACGCGCAAATCTTCAATGCTGTTGTAATCGTACTGAGCCGAGCTGCCGTTATCAAAACGAACGCTGACGCGATAAAACTCATCGTCACGCTTATTACGTCTTTCAATGGCATTACCGGCGACTGCGCCGCCAACAACACCAGCAACGGTAGCGGCCTTACGGCCATCACCCTTGCCCACTTGATTGCCAAGTGCGCCACCTACAATCGCTCCCAGAATGGCGCCGCCACCGGATGTGCGTGTCGAGGTAGCAATGGTTTCAATATTAGTCACGTTACCCATGCGGCTTTCGTTGCGATTGTCGCTGCGCATGTCGTTGGGTGCGGCACGAACCGAATTATTACGTGGCTCGGTGGTGGTACAAGCCGTCATTAGCACCAAGCTGGTGACTGAGCAAAATACAGCGCTTTTAATAAAATTCATAAATTCTTTCCTGCTGGTTTTCGGGGCTTTAGTTTGCATCGAGACTCTACGAAGTTCTGTGCGTTAACTAACCGAAGCTGTGTGCGTTTGCGCACCGACTGCATACGCTTCCAGTATCAAGCTGAAGCCCTTATCAATATATATAGATGGCAACACTTATGAACACGAATTCAGCATTAACCGATGTAAAAACTTTGCGTCAACAAGCGCGTATTCACATTGAACAAGGTGCCGTGACCGCGGGCTATTCCGCAGATCGCAATGAAGTGATTAAACTGCTCAATGACTCGCTAGCGACCGAAATTATTTGTGTGCTGCGTTATCGCCGCCATCATTTTATGGCGCGCGGCATCGTGGCAAAAAGTATTGCCGATGAATTTCTGGTGCATTCCAATGAAGAACAAGGCCACGCCGACCAAATAGCCGGCCGCATTGTACAACTGGGTGGCGAACCCGATTTTGCCCCCGACGGACTCACCGCCCGCAGCCATGCCGAATATGTAGAAGGCAAAACCCTGGTTGAAATGATCAAGGAAGATTTAGTCGCTGAACGCATTGCCATCGACAGCTACCGCGAACTTATTCAATACCTCGGCGATAAAGACCCCACCACCAGCAAGATGCTGAAAGAAATTTTAGCCGTCGAAGAAGAGCACGCCGACGAACTAGCAGATTTACTCGAAGGCTTACCGTCAAAGGTGTGAGTCCGTAGGAGGCCGCTTGCGGGCGACGTGCGGGCTATATCGGGCCCAAGGGCCCTCCTACGCGTAGGACGCCGCTTGCGGGCGAACGTGTGAGCGGCGGGCCCAAGGGCCCTCCTACGCTTAATACCCAGTCGGATTATTCGATTGCCAACGCCATGCATCGACACACATTTGTGATAAATCGTACTGGGTTTGCCAATTTAATAATTCTTTAGCAAGGCTGGGGTCTGCGCATAATTCCGCAACATCGCCTTGGCGGCGACCTACGATTTCATAAGGTATTTCAACGGCATTGGCTTGTTCAAAAGTACGTATCATTTTAAGAACGCTGCATGCGCGCCCAGTGCCAAGATTGACCGTAATATTTTTATTCTGCGATTGCAAATAATCCAACGCGTCGGCATGGGCGCGCGCCAGATCCATTACATGCAAATAATCGCGCAGCCCGGTGCCATCGGGTGTAGCGTAATCATCGCCAAATACCGAAAGCTTAGCGCGTTTACCCACCGCCACCTGGCATAGATAGGGCATTAAATTATTGGGTGTGCCATGCGGGTCTTCGCCAATCAGGCCGCTCGGGTGTGCACCAACAGGATTGAAATAACGCAAAATAGCCGCCTTAAAATCGGGGCGTGCAGCACAAATATCTTGCAACATATCTTCGATCATGAGTTTGCTGCGACCATAAGGATTGGTTGCGGACCTTGCCGCGTTTTCTGAAATCGGATTGCGATCAGTGTCGCCATATACTGTTGCCGATGAGCTAAAGACTATACGATTTACATCTGCCGCCTGCATCGCGCTTAATAGTGAAATGGTGCCTGCAATATTATTATCGAAATACTGCAAGGGGTGTTTGCATGAATCGCCAACGGCTTTTAAAGCAGCGAAATGTATCACTGCTTCAATATTATGTTCTTTTAACGCCTCGAGCACTTCAAGGCGATCACGAAGATCGACCTGGCATAAAGCAATACTCTTTTCTGCCAATGCCTCTAATCGGTCAATCACTTTGGGCGAGCTATTACAGAAGTTATCAAGCACCACGACTTTATGGCCGCGGTCCAGCAATGCCAATACGGCGTGTGAACCGATGTAACCTGCGCCGCCAGTGACTAGAATATTCATGCTTGCGTTTTTGTATGATTTATCGCGCTGACCCCGGGTCGATGGAGCGTGACCCGGGCTACTTATTCAATATCGCTAGCGCCTTTTGCAACTTGCTCTGCTATCCAGGCATAGGTTTTACGAAGACCCTGATCAAGCGGCAATGATGGCGCCCAACCCAGCTTTTCGCGAATTAAATGATTATCAGAGTTTCTACCGCGTACACCCGTTGGACCGGGCACATGATTAATACCGACATTTTTACCGGCAATTTTCATGATCATGTCGGCAAAGTGGTTAATCGACACCATTTCTTCGGAACCAATATTCACCGGGCCGGCAAAGTCCGAGCGCATTAAACGCAGCGTGGCTTCAACGCATTCATCTACATACAAGAAAGAACGGGTTTGTTTGCCGTCGCCCCACATTTCAATGGCGTCGCCTTCTTTGGTCATGGCAACTTTGCGACAAAGCGCAGCGGGTGCTTTTTCGCGGCCATCATGCCAGGAACCTTCGGGACCAAAAATATTGTGGTAACGGGCAACACGTACGGTCATGCCATAGTTGCGGGCATAGGCAAAATACAGGCGCTCGCTAAACAATTTTTCCCAGCCGTATTCCGAATCCGGTGCTGCCGGATAAGCCGACTCTTCATTGCACTTGGGGTTGTCCGGATCAAGTTGATTGTGTTCCGGGTACATGCAGGCAGATGACGAATAAAAAATTCGGCCTATTTTATTTTTACGCGCAACGTCGAGCACATGAATATTAATCTGAGCCGAGTTATGCATGATGTCGGCATCATGTTCGCCAGTAAACACAAAACCGGCGCCCCCCATGTCGGCAGCTAATTGATAAACCTCATCAAAGCCACCGTCGAGTGCAGCGACAACATTGTCGTAGATCCGCAGATCAGCGACTTGAAATTCATCCGCAGATGAAGCGGCGTAACGTGGGTTTTTCAAGTCAACACCACGTACCCAATGGCCTTCTGCTTTAAGGCGCTTAACCAGATGGCTGCCAATAAAACCACCGGCGCCCATTACTAAAACTCTACTCACGTATTTCTCCTGATATTACTGCGTGACAGCATACCTTCTCTGAGTGTTTTACGCGATGTTTAATAGTGTTTCCAAGGCAATTTTTACCTGTTTTGAATCTCCCACGGAGACTTGCTGATAGGTGCTTTCATTACGCGCCTGTTCAGATAAAAGATGCACATCGGAATCACGGTTACCAATAAATAAAATAGGTTTATTGGAGGCAATGCAGGCATAGACTTTTGAAGGCAGCACGTAGCCAACAAATTGGTCAACCAGCGTTATCAGATGCACGTCTGCGGCCAGTAATACGGCGGGTAATTGCTCTAAAGGCACCGGCCTGGTGCGCACAAACGGTAGCCCGCGTTCACTCAATGCCGCTTCAACTTGATCCGCTCGCCCACCAGTGGCATTTAACCAGACGCCTGCGTGATCGGGGTTGTTCTGGCAGAATTTTTCAAAGCCATCGACAAAGGTGAGGTGGTCGTGGGCGACCCCCCAATTACCCGAATACAAAATAATTTTTCGCCCTTGCAATAACTCCGGCACATCCGCAGCGACTTGATTAGCCATGAAACTAATCGGTGATGGGTCTCGCAGTAATTCAACGCGGCTTGCCGGAATTCCTGCTGCCATGATATGGCGTTTTTGGTCTTCACCCAAGACTTCGATCACGCTAACTTGGCGTCGCCAAGCTTGTGTTAATCGATGCAAGAGCTTCATCCACATTGGCACTTTTTCGTAGGTGGCCATTAAACATTCCGGATGAAAATCGGTAATGCGATAACGGGTTTTCTTGCGAAAAAAAACTGCCAGCGGCATCACGAAATGAATTAAATAGGGCGGTGAACCGGTAAAGCGAATTTCATCCGCTGCCAAAAACTCCCGCCGCGCGGCAAATAACAAAGCAATATTGGCACCCAAGGTCCAGAACCCGCGCTTGATAAAATTTCCACGATCATACTGACTACGATAAATTCGACGGGTGAAAACACTACCGGTTCCCACCACTTCTCTTGTTTCGCTAGAGGCTTTTGAGGAGAAGCCAAACAGGCTGACTTGATTACCTTGCCCGGCAAGAGAATTTGCAAAGCCAACCGCATATTGACCCACTGCACCAAAATCGGGTGGTAGCCAGTCGCAAAGAATTAATATTTTATTTTGCATATTCGAGTAAGTTGCCTGTTATTGTTTAATCTGGCTTTCGTGCTGTTGCAATCATCGATTTTGCCAGCCATGGAACTCTACCAACACGCGAAAATTTAATATCAACAAATCCGACTTCTTGTAATAAAGTTTTTAATGTCGCCATTGAAAAAAACTTGATATGGCCGCCGTCCCAGAGCGCGGTAAAATGAGCTTCCATTTTTCCTGTCAATGCAAGCGCTAAGTTTTTCATGTAGCCATGATAGGGCGTTGACACAAAGGCATATCCGCCAGGCTGCAATAAAGAAAATAAATTAGCTGCCAATTTCCGTGGGTCGTACAAATGCTCGACAACCTCCAAGCTAATGACGGCCGGAAATTGGCCATACTTCAAAGGCAGATCATCATAAGCCGAGCCTACCTCAACCCGTATTTTTGGATGGGCGCGATTGGCTTCCAGTACACCGGTCTCGCTGTAGTCAATAGCGGTAACATCAATATTTAGCTTCGACATCCAACCCGCTACTGCACCATTGCCACAGCCCAGCTCAAAAACTCTTTCTGGTTTTTTCAAATTCAGAAAATTAGACAAGGCTGGCAATAAATAGGCATGCGTATGAGATAAATTTGCATCTCTGTATTCATACGACGAAGTGGGATGTCCTTGTGTCATATATTTTCCCGAGCTATTCGTATTTCCCGTTGGTTAATGTCGATGAAGTGCTGATATATCGCCATCATCAATGCATAATCGAACCCAGCACGGCCATCTAAAAAACCACCGCGAAATAGATAGACATAAATAAACCGCAGCGTTGGTCGAAATGGCATGCGGGAGGACAACATTTTTAATGCGCGTCTGCGTTGCGTACTATTCGTACTGATTAAGTCAGCGAGTTTTATGGATGCCGATTGTTCTGTGAAAGACTGTTCAGCTTCTGCTTTCGCATAACGTAAATGTCGTGAAAACCAATCATTCATTCCTTTCGAGAAATTATAATGATCCAAGGGTGCCATTAATGTACCGACTTGATCGGTAGATTGTGTTTCACGTTGTCCATGACCGTGATCCAAAAATCGCAAATCCTCAGAGCGGCCAAACCTTACTTGATAAGAGGGATACATGCCTGCGTGCTTTAGCCATTTATTCATGAAAATAATTTTCGCTGGCACTCTGTAAACGGGGAACTCGTTTGAGTTACTTTCAACGATGCTTTGCATTTCATGTCGCAGGGCATCGGTCACCACTTCATCGGCATCTAAATGTAATACCCAAGGGTTACGAAAATTACCAGCCTGCATTGCATAATTACGCTGATTGGCAAAAGTGTCGAATTTTCGGGTAAGTATTCTTGCACCAAAATTTTCGGCAATCTGTACGGTCGCGTCAGTGCTACCTGAATCCATCAAGACAATATCATCTGACCACTTAACACTATCTAGACAGCGCTGAATGTTTAGTGCTTCATTAAAAGTCAGAATGACAATAGATATCATACTTGTGTTTCCTTCATCTCGCGAATTTTTATAAACTCTGCGGGATTTCCAGCGACTACAGACCACGGCTCAACAGACTTCATCACCACAGAACCCGCGCCGATTACTGCACCATCACCAATGGTGATATTGGGCCCGATAAAGCTTTGCGCACAAATCCAGGCATCCGCACCGACAGTAATCGGCTGCCTTAGCAATGGTAAGTAGGCATCGCGATAATCATGGGTGCCTGCACAAATATGAGCACGATGCGACACGGTAGTTCTGGCACCAATGGTGACCATGCCCAAGTTATAAATTAATGCCTCTTCACCAATGCTCGCATGGTCCCCAATTTTTAGATTCCATGGAATGGTGATTCTAGCGCTCGGGTAAATATTGACCGATATTCCAACTGTGGCGCCGAAAACCCTCAATAGAAACCGCCGCCATCCAAACAATGTTCGCGGGCTTAAATAAAATAAGGGCAAGGCAAATGACCAAGCTAGTCTGCCAAGATATTCTTTGGTGGTGTAGGGTCTTGCGGATCTGGCGGATTCAATATCAAGAGTCATTTTATTTCCCGGTCGCTTGGTGCGCCTGAATCCAATCCCATGCCGTGCTAACTATTTCGTCGATTTTAGAAATTTTTGGTTGCCAACCGAGAATTATTTTAGCCTGCTCGGCACTGCCCACCAACCATGCAGGATCTCCGGGCCGACGTGGCGAAATGCTGTAGGCAATATCAGTACCGGTTACCCTTCGACAGGCTTCAATAACTTCTAAAACCGAATAGCCTTTGCCATTACCTAAATTATAGGCTTCCGCACCAACATCTTTTACTGTCGTTAATCGTTCGGCCGCGTTCAAATGAGCCGAACATAGGTCTTGAACATGGATATAGTCACGAACACAGGTGCCATCGATGGTCGGAAAATCATCGCCAAATACCATTAGCTTTGTATCTGCCTGCTTGCCGCCATCATTGATGCGAAGCGCTTCTGCAAGGATTAATGGAATCAAATGTGTTTCAGGATTATGGCGCTCGCCCAAAAGTCCGGTTGGGTCGCAACCGGCTGCATTAAAATATCTCAAACTAATACTATTCATGCCATAGGCAACAGCATAATCAGACAAAATCTGCTCTACCATCAATTTTGTTTTTCCGTAGGGATTTACCGGGAGCTGTGAATGCTGTTCGGTGATCGGCCTTTCCAATGGCTCGCCATAGGTTGCGCAAGTAGACGAAAAAACAAGTTTGCTAACACCTGCTTCTTGCATAGCATTTAGAAGGCGAAAACTTCCGATAACATTATTTTCATAATACATAGCCGGCTCTTTCACCGACTCACCCACATAGGCCAATGCAGCAAAGTGCATGACGACATCAAAATGGTTTTTTGAAAAACATCGCCTCAAATCCTGATCCGAACAAATATCGCCTTCGATTACCTCAGCCGATAAAGTCGCATCTCGGTGTCCACGCGAAAAATTATCAAAAACTGTTACCTTGTGCCCATGCTCTAAAAGCATTTGACACATATGGGACCCGATATAGCCGGCACCACCCACGACTAGAATAGATAATTTCATAGTGCTGCCTTCCTTGCGGCTACACGCGTTGCCGTTAAACCAGCATACAAATCCAATAATCGGTCGCCCATGGTATCGACACCATAGTCGGTTTTTGCCAATTGCTTTGCTTGAATTCCGGCTTTTGCGAGCGCGTCTGGATTGAGCATATAGGATAAAATGCCCTCAGCAACCGCAACAGTGGTAGGTGTGACCGATAATCCAGCGCCTACTTCAGCGACTCGGGTAGCAACGGCAACGCCTTCGCCTAATACACAGGCTAAGCCAACCGATAAGGCTTCAACCGGTGCAATACCGAAGTTTTCCGAAAACGAGGGCAATACAAAAAGTTCAGCGGCACCAAACGCGCTGGCTTTCATTGCGCCGCTCACATGGCCCGGCCAAACCACACAATCGGCAATATTTAATTTGACTGCCAGTGCTTTTAGTTCTGAAATATAATTTCTGTCGCCATCACCGCAAATAATCAGGGCAATATCCGGCACTTGTTTTTTACATAGCTGTAAAGCCTCTAGCAAGACTTCAATATTTTTCTTTGGGTCAATGCGTGACAAATACAACAGGCACCGATGATTTTTCAAGCTCGGAAATTCAGTAAGCATCAAATCACTAGACGCAAGACTCGCTGGCTCAATACCTAAAGGTATAACCACCGAACGTAGTGGAATACCCAGGCTTTCCGCTTCAATACGTTCTTGTTCTGATGTGAAATGTATTGCGGTGGCGTCACGTAATAATTTAGCTTCAAACATGCGAAGCGAGAGTTGCTTGAAAATGCTACGCCGCTTGGTCATACCGTAGTGGTTCAAAACCCCGAGCGGTCGTATGACATAGGGAATATTATTTTTTCTGGCAATCAATGCTGCCATGACCGGTGCAAATGAGAAAACGGCATGTACATGTACCAGATCGAAGTTTTTTATTTCTTTCAATAGCCAGCGGCGCATGGGCATCGATATTTTATAGGCGTGCACTTGCATCGGAAAATAAATACGTGTCACGCCGTTGTGAGAATTTTTTTTCTCTAATTGCACGGACAATAATTTTCCATCGCCGTCATCATTGGTCGTTACCGTAACTACCTCAACACCACGCGCCAACAAAGCTTGCTCCATTTGCACGATAGCTTTACTTGGGCCGCCGCTGGATTCAGATACCGAAGGAATGACGTGCAATACGCGCATTACTGCACTCCTTGCAAGAAACGCGCATTGACCTGGCGTGCCCAGCCGCGGCTTCCGCCATCGACTCGCATGGACGGCACTAGCTCTGCCAGCCATTGCTCTACTGGGGTTGTAAATCCGGTTTTTTTCTTTTTCATTAATTCGAGTGGCAAAGGTTTACCAGGAGATTTTGCCAGCAGATTTTTATCCGGGTATTGAGAAAACGCTTGCATCACTGGCATTAAATCCTGCAAAAGCCAGGCATCTACCAAGGGAGTGCGTAATTCGACACTATGATCCATGCTTGCCCAATCACTGTCACGCAAAAGTTGATTGCTCATATAGCACATCGACTCCATCTGCCCGACCGCAAGCGAACTGTCGTCTGGCAATGGCCCGCTCATCATTTCAATCAATGTATTAGGGCTGAGCTTTTGCATGGCAGTATGGGCGTAGGTTTCTTGCATTAAATCGGGCAATTGATCGGGCGTAAACAAACCACGACGTAGCCAATACGCGCCGTATAAAGTATCGGCCTGCCGGGCCATCCAGCGCCAACGTGAATTGCCACTTTGCCAGGCTTTTGCCTTGAATGCCGTATCCATTAAACTCGCCAAGCCTGGAACCGCAGTCGTTGCTTTCCAGCGGGTGAATAATTGTGGCACTTCTTGAAAACTCGGATAACCACAAAATATTTCATCGCCACCCACGCCCGACAACACCACTTTCAAGCCAAGCTCGGCTACTGCTTTGCTGGCATACCAAGTGTTAATGCCATCAATACTGGGGCAATCCATTGCAGCAATAATTTGCGGCAAATCTTGTTCAAATTCCTGGCGAGTCACCACTCGTATGTGATGTTGAATACCATAATGCTTAGCCAGTAATTGGGCCATCGGTACTTCATCTTGTGGCTTGCCGGCGAATTCACTAAACGCGATCGTAATGCCTTGAATATCACGCGCGCCCGCGTCCTTCATCAAACCGGCCAAACTACCAGAATCAATACCACCGGATAAAAAAATTCCTACCGGAACATCGGCGACCATATGACTTCGCACCGAACTTAATAATGCCTCACGTACGGTTTCGCGAATTTCTTTTTCCGATAAATTACATACCGGCGCATTACGCCAACTATCGCCAATGTCCCAGTAAACCACAGGATTAAAATCCGGTGCGTTTGGAGTTATGCGACACCAAGAGCCGGCCGGTAAAGCACTAATATCTCGATAAAAAGTATGCGGTGCCGGAACACTACCGGTTAACCAGTAGCCAGCCCGACCGATAGCGTCGGGCTCATGCGACACCAAACCCGAGGCAAGCAAGGCTTTTGCTTGCGAAGCAAAACACCAGCCATCCGTGCAGCGTGCCAAATAAAGTGGCTTGATACCATAGGGATCCCGCGCCAGAAAAAGGCTACGCGTTTGTTGATCCCAAATAGCAAATGCAAACATGCCGCGTAATTTACGCAGCATGGCTTCGCCTTCGCGAATAAATAATTTCAATAATACTTCGGTGTCGCTTTGGGTGCGAAATGTTTCGCCCGCTTGTTCAAGCTCAGCACGCAAATCACGGAAATTATAAATTTCACCATTAAATACGATGACGTAGCGATTGTCTTGCGAATGCATGGGCTGGTTGGCACGCTCATCCAGATCAATAATCGACAAGCGACGATGCCCAAGACTAATGTTGGCCTCTGGGTTATGCCAATAACCCACGGCATCGGGGCCGCGTGCGCGCATGGCATCACACATACGCTCGACAATGCCATTTTCCAGAGCACCGGCTTCGCTTGCTATACGTAAAGCGCCTGCAATACCGCACATATCAATTCATCTTTCCGGCATGGGTTTGCAAAAATTTTCGATAAGTATCGAGAAACACTTCGCCTGCAATTTCCGAAGTGAATCGGCTCTCTATAGTTTGTCGTCCAGCCTGTCCCATCTGTTTATTTAGTGCCTTATTTTGCACAAGTAATTGCATGCGATTAGCGAGCACTAAAGCATTGCCCATCGGCACAAGAAATCCGTTGACGGTATTGGTGATGATGCCTTCAGGCCCGCCACATCGCGTGGCAACCACCGGAACTCCGCAGGCCATGGCTTCTGCTAACACTACGCCGAAGCCTTCTTCATCGGAAGACAAGGCGAAGCATAAGGCCTGCTGATAATACCTAACCAGTTGTTCATCGGTGGGGTTTGATTGGAAGCTCACAGAAGCTTGCAAATTCAGTTCGCGTACCCTCTGCCAAAAAGTAGGGCTCGGACCACTCGCACCCACCAGCAATAATCGCGGCGGATCTTTCATCGAAAATCGCATAAGCGCATAAGCTTCGAGCAATAACTCGATATTTTTTCGCGGGTCATCAAAACGCCCTACCGATAATATGTAAGGATCGGTCATATCTGAATGCAAGCGTTGATATGCGGGATGAAACACCTTTGCAT
>JAYSXB010000241.1:0-1262 GCA_043717775.1 Arenimonas sp. | reverse complement strand
GAAGTCGAGCCCACTCTCTCAATGCTGCGCGGTGCTTTGTTGGAAACGCCAGAATCCCCTGATGAACAACACGCCCAAGCCCGCATGCGAGAAATGTACGAACTAATGGAATTGATGACGACCTGGTTTGCCGAAGTGCGAAAACTCTCGCCAAAAACTTTAGTGAACCTGATGGAACTCGGCGGCAAGGTCAACAAGCTGCTGGAATTCAAGGACAAAATAAAAGTCGTGGTCGGCGGAAAATCCGAGTAATCAGAATACACCGTAATCAACAAACAAATCAGCAGCGCACAAGGGTGCGCCGCGCAGGAGAAAAAAGATGGACGCACTCGCACTGGCAAGAATTCAATTTGCTGCCAATATCTCATTTCATATTTTATTCCCGACCATCACCATTGCCTTGGGCTGGTTTTTATTGTTTTTCAAACTGCGTTTTCTAAAAACAAAAGATGAAAAATGGATGCAGGCTTATGCCTTCTGGGTAAAAGTTTTTGCGCTGACTTTTGCTATGGGTGTCGTCAGCGGCATTACGATGAGTTTCCAGTTCGGCACCTATTGGCCGGGCTTTATGAAAACCGTCGGCAATATTGCCGGACCTTTGCTCGCTTACGAAGTGCTTACCGCATTTTTTCTTGAAGCTACTTTTCTTGGCGTAATGCTGTTTGGTCGGAAGCGAGTTTCCGAACGCATGCACACCATGGCAACTTTTCTCGTGGCGTTTGGCACCACCATGTCGGCGACTTGGATTATTGCGCTTAATTCCTGGATGCATACGCCGGCGGGTTTTGAAATGATTAATGGTCAGGCCCACGCCACCGATTGGTTGGCGATAATTTTCAACCCTTCGTTTCCGTATCGCTTCATACACATGTTGATCGCCTCCGGCTTGACCGCAAGCTTTCTGATTGCCGGCTTATCGGCATATCAATATTTACGTGGCGAGCGTGGTGCGGCGGTGCTGGCAGCCTTGCGCAGCGGAATTTTTGTAGCGGCTGCATTAATTCCGATCCAGATTTTTGTCGGTGATATGCATGGCTTGAATACACTTGAACATCAGCCGGCAAAAGTGGCGGCAATGGAAGGCGTTTGGGAAACCGAACGTGGCGCGCCAGCTTTAATTTTTGCCTTGCCCAACGAAGAAGAAAGACGCAATGACTACGCCATCGGCATCCCAAAATTAGCCAGCTTTATTCTGACCCACGACATGAATGGTGAAATAAAAGGCTTGAATGAATTTGGCGATAAGCACCCGCCAGTCGCAC
>JAYSXB010000025.1:0-2302 GCA_043717775.1 Arenimonas sp. | reverse complement strand
AGTTCTAACCAAGGCATGGGGGTTCAGGATTGGGATCGATAAAGAGCCGCTATTATGAGGCTTCGCGTGAGCATTGACGACAGACCGGTTATACTCGCTCCATGAAAAACTCTCGCACATTGCTGAATATTCTTCTGGCCACTGCACTGCTTGCAACGCTCGTCGCCTGCGGCAATAAAGGCCCGCTGGTGCACCCAGACAAAGCAAAGCCGACCCCACAAGAACCTGCTGCACCGAGCCACTGAGGTTCACGTGTCCCTGCGTTTTAGCAAAATGCACGGCGCCGGAAATGATTTCGTGCTGCTGGACCTGCGTGATGGTTCAGGGTTGCCCGATGCCACCACGGCTCGTGCCATAGGAAATCGCCATACCGGTGTCGGTTTCGACCAATTGCTTACGATAGAAAATTCCGACAAGCCAGGTTGCGTTGCGCGTTATCGAATTCTGAACTCCGACGGCACGCTGGCGCAGCAATGCGGCAATGGTGCGCGCTGTGTTGCGGCCTGGATAAAACGTGCCGGGATAACAATAGCACCAAATTTTTTACTCGATAGTCCGGCGGGCGTTATTGATGTTCAGTGTTTGGAAAACGAACGCTATTCATTGCTGATGAGCGTGCCGGATTTTGTCCCCGCGAATATTCCTTTCATCACGGAACAAGCATCGCCTTCGTATCGGCTATTGATAGAAAATAAAATCACCGAATTTGTTGCGGTCTCGATGGGAAATCCGCATGCGGTGATTCAAGTAGATGATATTGCGAACGCGCCGGTTGAACATATCGGCAAAGCATTGCAGGCGAATTCACAATTCCCCGAAAGCGTGAATGTTGGCTTTGTAGAAATTATTTCGCCGACCCATATCAAGCTAAGAGTCTATGAACGCGGCGCCGGTGAAACCCTGGCCTGCGGCAGTGGCGCCTGCGCTGCGGTGGCGGCATTAATTTCGCTGGGCAAAGTAGAATCGAAGGTAAAAGTGAGTTTGCCCGGTGGCGATTTACATATTGAATGGACACACAAAAATGCGCCGATTCGCATGACCGGCCCTGCGGCTTTTGTTTTTGAAGGAGAGTGGTTGTGATATCGACAGATGAAAAATCCGAACGTATGAGTGCGCATGAAGTGGCGGCCTGGTTACGTCGGCACCCGAAATTTCTGGAGCAATATCCGGATTTGGCGGTGTCACTTGTAGTGCCGCGCGAAGAGGGAAAAACGGCCTCGTTGGCGAGTTATCAACTCGAAGTATTACGTGATAAAAATCGTGAACTCAACCGTCGTTTGAATGAATTATTTGCTAACGCACAAGACAACGAGCGCCTAGCAGTGCGTACTCATCAACTCACGCTGGCATTGATGCGCGCACATAACGCGTCCGACACCTGGAAAGCGATGGTAGCGGTGCTCGGTGAAGATTTTCAGGGCGATGCGATACGTGCGATTTTATTTTCTGAAGTCAGCGGTTTGGAACAAGCCGAGTGGTGGCAGGTATTGCCGACGCGCGCGAATGCTTTATTGCCGTTCAAGGATTTTATCGCTGCCAACGAACCGCTATGTGGCCGTTTGAATCAGGACAAACTGGACGTACTGTATCGTGATGCCCAGGTATTACCAGCTTCCTGCGTGCTGTTGGCAGTCAGTGGCCACGGTATTTTGTGTGTCGGCAGCCAAGATGCGAATCGTTTTTATCCGGGTATGGGCACGCTGTTTTTGCGTCTGATGAGCGAAGCTCTGGTTGCCGCATTGGCGCGTTTCGATTGATGAAATGGATGCTTTAAAACAAACGATCGAAAAATTTCTTTCGCATTTGCGAATTGAACGTCGTTTGTCTTCCAATACGACGGAAAGTTATCAACGTGATTTATCGAGTCTGATTGAGTGGATGCCATCGGCAGGTTTCGCCGATTGGCAAAGCTTGAATGGTGAGGCACTGCGTAGTTTTATGGCCAGCGAACATCGTCGCGGTCTGGGCGCAAAAAGTCTGCAGCGAAGGTTATCAGCTTGCCGTTCGCTATTTCAGTGGCAATTAAAACATGGCGAATTGAAAGGCAATCCGGCGCAGGGAATTCGCGCACCGAAAGCGGCCAGAAAATTACCGCAAGTGCTCGATCCCGATGAAATGGCGCGTCTGGTCGAAGTGCCAACCGATACCGAACTGGGCAAACGTGATCGCGCCATGCTGGAATTATTTTATTCCTCCGGCCTGAGTTTATCGGAATTATGCAGCCTGCATTGGCGTGATTTGGATCTGGCTGATGGCTTGGTACGCGTACTCGGCAAGGGCTCGAAGGTACGTATTGTGCCAG
>JAYSXB010000240.1:0-8647 GCA_043717775.1 Arenimonas sp. | reverse complement strand
CAGTTGCCATGATTTACAGCAGCACCACGTCGAATTGTTCCTGCGAATATTGGTCGTCGGATTGGAAGCGAATACTTTTGCCCAGGAATTCTTCCAGTTCGGCAACAGCGGCTGATTCTTCATCGGTAATTTTTGTCACCACGATCGGTGAAGCAATAACCAATAATTGCGAGGCTTCAAACTGGCGCACGGCACGGGTAATTTCACGGAAAATTTCATAAATAATGGTTTCCGACGTTTTTAAACTGCCGCGCCCGCCGCATTCATGGCAGGGCTCGCATAATTGCCGTTCCAGACTTTCGGTGGTGCGCTTGCGGGTCATTTCAACCAAACCCAGTGGCGAGAAATCATAGACCGTGGTTTTGGCATGGTCGCGCAGCAAACCTTTTTCGAGCGTGCGCAACACTTGACGCTTATGTTCGTCATCGGTCATATCGATAAAATCGATAATGATAATGCCGCCTAAATTCCGCAGCCTTAATTGACGCGCCACCGATTGCGCGGCTTCAAGATTGGTGCGATAGACGGTCTCTTCCAGATTACGCTGGCCCAGAAACGAGCCGGTATTCACGTCGATCGTGGTCATGGCTTCGGTTTGATCAATCACCAGGTAACCACCGGATTTAAGCGGTACTTGTTTTTGCATGGCGCGCTGAATTTCATCTTCCACTCCATACAAATCGAAAATAGGTCGTTCACCGGCGTAATGTTCTACCCGCTCGACCCAATCGGGCATGAATTGCTGAACGAACTTGACCAGGCGCTCGTAGGATTCGCGTGAATCAACGCGCACTTTATCGACATCCTTGCGCATCAAATCGCGGACGGCGCGCAAGGGCAAGGACAAATCTTCATAGATGCGCTGACCAACAACGCTGCCGGTGCTGGAGTCCTGGATAATTTTCCAGGCGCGCCTTAGATAATCGACATCTTCTGCCAGTGATTCCGAGGCCTGACTGTCGGCATTGGTTCGCACGATATAGCCCAGACCGGAACCATTGACCAATTCGCCCATCAGGGTTTTCAAACGTGCGCGTTCAACTTCGTCTTCAATACGGGCCGAGACTCCAATCACTTTTGAATACGGCAGCAATACTAAAAAACGTGAGGGAATACTGATTTGCGTGGTGAGTCTTGCACCCTTGCTACCAATCGGGTCTTTCAATACTTGTACGATAATGTCCTGGCCTTCATGTACCAGCGAGGTAATCAGGGGTGGCGGCACTGGCGTTGCGGGGGCTGCGGGTTCTTCGCTTTCTTCGGGAGATACTTGCGGCAAACGCATAATGTCGGAGGCATGTAAAAAGGCGGCACGTTCCAGACCAATATCGACAAACGCCGCCTGCATTCCCGGCATAACCCGTTGCACACGGCCTTTATAAACATTGCCGACAACACCGCGTTTGGAAGTGCGTTCAATATGCAATTCCTGCAACATGCCATTTTCAACCACGGCCACGCGGGTCTCGCGCGGCGTGACGTTAATCAGTATTTCTTCGCTCATACAATCATTCCAACTATTTAAGTAATTGCGAAGTTTCAAATAATGGCAAACCCATCACTCCTGAAAAACTACCTTGCAAGTATTCGATAAAACTAGCGGCGCGGCCTTGTATGGCGTAGGCACCAGCTTTGCCGAAACATTCTTGTGACGCCACGTAGCAGGCAATTTCAGCATCGCTTAGTATTTTGAAGCGTACCAAAGATTCACTCACCGCATGCTGTTCACTTCCGGCGCTCACCCGCCAGACAACCGTGATCACGCGATGAGTTTTTCCCGACAATTCACGCAACATGCGCGCAGCGTCTTCGGCATCGGCAGGTTTGCCATACACCACATCGTCCAACACTACTTCAGTATCGGCACCCAATACGACAGCCGTGCTATTGGTCATCACTTGTAGCAGCCCGGCACCTGCTTTTTCGCGAGCGACACGGCTGACGTAATCCACAGGCGGCTCACCGGGCAAACGCTGCTCGGGGACATTGACTTCAAGCACATCGAAAATAATGCCGATTTGATCCAGCAGTTCACGACGACGGGGAGATTGCGAGGCAAGATAAAGCATCCGCTAAGGATAGCCGCATCTGCGGCAAACCGGCAGGGTGCAATGAAAATGCAACGGAATAAGCGATAATGACGGCATTAGGAGAGCACTATGCGATTGATGATAACAACGGCCGCCCTTAGCGTCTGTATTGCCGGGGTTTTGAGCCAATCTTCGGCACAGGCCGATGACAACACCCAAAGCAGACCCCGAAAAGTCCTTCAAGTTCCCAGCGAAAGCCCGGCCCAATGGTTCGCCAAGGGGGCCGCCACAGCCATTGAACATGGATCAGCCAAAGCCAAAGCGAAAAATATTATTTTGTTTGTTGGTGACGGCATGAGCCTGCCGACCGTTGCGGCTTCGCGAATTTACGAAGGTCAACTCAAGGGAATGAGTGGCGAAGAAAATTTATTAAGCTTTGAAACCATGCCTTATACCGGCTTCTCTAAAACTTTTAATACCGACAGCCAAACACCCGATTCCGCCGGCACCATGACCGCCATGATTACCGGTGTAAAAACCAAGATGGGCTTTTTAAGCATTGACCAAACCGCGAATCGTGATAACTGTGAAAGTAGCAAGAATGCAAAACTTACCACCGCGCTGGAGCTCGCAGAGATGGCAGGCCTCTCGACTGGCGTGGTAACTACCACCGCTATCACCCATGCCACGCCAGCGGCTACGTATGCGCATACGCCCGAACGTAATTGGGAAAATGACAGCGAACTCACCGAAGCCAATAAAGCCGCCGGATGTAGGGATATAGCGCAACAATTGATTGACTTTAATCTGGGCAATGGCATTGAAGTGGCGCTTGGCGGCGGTCGCCAGCATTTTCTTGCAGCGGGTGCTGATGATCCCGAATACACCGAATATTTTGGTGCGCGCTTGGACAGCCGAAACCTGATTGCCGAATGGCAAAAAAAATCGCCTGATCATCAATACGTTTGGAACAAGACTCAACTCGATTCACTGGACCTCAAAAAGACAAGACATTTGCTCGGCTTGTTTGAACCGGGCCATATGAATTTTGAAACCGATCGTGCAAAAGACCGCGCCGGCGAACCCAGTCTTGCCGATATGACGCGCGCGGCGATTACGGTACTCAAAAATAATCCGAAGGGCTTTTTTCTGATGGTCGAAGGTGGTCGTATTGATCATGCCCATCACTCGGGAAATGCCTTCCGTGCGTTGACCGATACTGTGGCTTTCTCTGATGCTGTTCGTACCGCCATGACGATGACATCAGCTACAGACACTCTGATTATTGTGACGGCTGATCACTCACATACCATGACGTTTGCTGGCTACCCGGCGCGTGGCAATCCGATTCTGGGCAAAGTGATTGGCGCCAGCGGCGAAGGCCCGATCAATGGCTACGCACTTGATGCAGCCGGTCTGCCTTACACCACATTAAGCTACGCTAACGGCCCGGGTTATACCGGTGCTAGCGATCAGCAAAAAGAAGGCATCAAAAAATTTCCACATCTAATGTCGGGCGTACAAACCTCTAATGGCCGACCGGATTTGCGCAATGTTGATACCGAAGACCATGACTTCATGCAAGAAGCGGCCATACCGCTTGGCAGTGAAACCCACGGCGGTGAAGATGTTGGAATCTGGGCGCGCGGCCCGGGCGCAGAAGCGGTCCACGGCACGGTCGAACAAAACGTGATTTTTCATTATTTGACGCAGGCAAATCCGGCATTACGAAAATTGATTTGCAGCATGGCAGCTTGCAAGAATTCGATACCGACAAAACAGCCTTGATTGTCTTTGAAAAATAATTGCGATCCCTCAGTGCGTAAGGTGGGCATCGCCCACCTTCGTTGCACATAACGAAAATGGTGGGCAATGCCCACCCTACAAATTAATCCGAAATTTGCACTGTATTACGTGGTGCAAAATAAATACGGCATTTTTCTTTAACGGCGCCATTAATAAATAGCTATTACCCACTTCAAATTATGTAAGCTGAAAACTTCATATCACATGCTTAAATATGGGCCGGATTGCGCGCATTCTCTCGATGTTATGCCACAGGCGCGTTATGCAGAGGCAACACATTACGCGCGGTGATACGGATGATTCGACAGCAAACTTTGGGCGCGATAAATCTGCTCGGCGAGCACAAGGCGAACCAGCATATGTGGCAGAGTCAGTGGGCCGAGTGACCAGGTTTCGCTGGCAGTGGCCATGACTTCAGGTGAATGGCCTTCGGGCCCGCCAATCAGGAAAACCAGGTCCCGGCCTTGCTGACGCCAAAATTCTAAACGCTGAGCAAGTTGTTCGGAAGAATGCAATTTACCGCGACCATCGAGCGCAATGATATGGGCATTTTTTGGATAGGCGGCAATCACACGCTGGCCTTCATCAAAGGTAGCGCGCGCCGCATCACGACCTTTGCCGCGAATACCGGGCGCCACTTCCACTAATTCAAGCGGCAAGCTATGCGATAAGCGTTTTTGATATTCGGCAAAACCTTCAGCAACCCAGGAAGGTGCACGTTCACCGACGGCGATAAGTTTGGCTTTCATGCAATACCCCCGTGTGAGCGGCGTAAGCCGCGAATGTCACAGCCCACATTGAATATCGGTAAAAGACGGAAATCAATCACTTCGCATTCCATAGGCATCATCGCAGATTTTTCGCGGCTGAAGCCGCTCCTACATTATGCTGCATCGCAGATTTATCGCGGCTTACGCCGCTCCCACGAGAAATAATTACAGTTCGTCGTCAGGTGGCTGATCGCCAACGGTCCACAAGCGTTCAAGCGCATAGAACTCGCGTACGCGTGGCAGCATGACGTGAACGATGACATCGCCTAAATCGACTAGTACCCATTCGGCTTCGCGTTCGCCTTCCACACCCAGAGGCATGACGCCACATTTTTTTGCGAACTGCACGACTTCGTCGGCAATCGATTTCACATGGCGGGTGGAGGTACCGGAAACGACGACAAGAAAGTCGGCAATCGAAGTTTTTCCGCGCACATCGATTTCGACGGAATCTTTTGCTTTCATTTCTTCGATGGCCGCGTGTACTTGTTTCAACAAATCTTCGGGCGACGGTGCCGGATTCGGCATTTTGGTTTTGATTACGTGGGCTTGTGAGCTCAAAGCACTATCTCGTGGCAGGTTAATGGCGGTGATTATAAGGCTTTCGGGTACAGGCCATGTTCTAAAATATAGGCCTGAACCACCGGATTCAGGCCCATTGGCGTATCCCCCGCAGCAAAAGCTTGGCGAATGGCGCTCGCGGACTCGCGTTGCGGCGGGCATTGCAGGCTAAAAACCAAGCCTGCGGGACTGACTTTAAGTTGATCGGCAGCATCGCATAAACGCTGGTTTATCGAGAAATCCGGCGATTGCATCGAATAACCCGGCCTCACCGCAACGATGAAATGCGCTAAATCCAGTAAAGCCTCCCATTCGTGCCAGGTGTGTAATTGGGCAAAAGCATCGGCACCGATTAGCCAGGCCAGCGGAATTTCATCACCGCTTTCAGCCCGTAATTGGCGAAGCGTATCGACCGTATAAGAAGGTTTTGCACGCTGCAATTCCCGTGTATCCAGAAAGAACTGCGGCCGATCATTAATCGCGATTTGCAACATATCGGCGCGTTGCTGTGCAGTTGCCAATGGTTTTTTTCGATGCGGCGGGTCTGCTGACGGAATAAAATAAACATCGGCATCGAAAATTTTCTGAGCAAAATCGGCGACTGCGATATGTCCGTTATGGACGGGATCAAAGGTGCCACCGTAGCAAATTCGCAAGCTCATTTGATCTCCATCAAGCAATCAAGCCACGCGCCCTGGGTTCCGCAACCGCGATCAACAATCGTTCAAACATCAGCCATGCATCGCCACTATCGCGGCCTTTTGCTACGCGATCAATGCGTCCACATTCGGCAGCAAAAATTTCCCAACGGCCTGCTTTATGTCGGTCCATGGCACGCTTGTAAAGTGCTTGTTTGCTATCCCAAATTCGGGCTTCGCGCATCGCGTTCATCACGTTGCCGCCAGTGGCTTGAACACGTGCAAGCTGGCAGATTTTTAGAATATCCATCGCCACCATCGGCATTAAGCCCGGCACTTGATCGCCTTCTGCTTTCAAGGCCGCTAATATTTTTGCAACCCGGGCGGCGTCGCCAGAAAGCGCGGTTTCGAGCAGACGAAACACATCGAAGCGGGAAGAATCGGCCACGAAACGATTCATGTCGTCGGCTTCAATTTTTGAATTCGGTGCCAGCAATGCGAGCTTGTCGATTTCCTGCGCGGCCGCCAGCAAATTGCCTTCGACGCGATCACTTAATACTTGAATGGCGGCGGCATTGGCTTGCAGACCGCGACTACGCAGACGGCGTTGCAACCAGTCTTCGCGCTCGTGTTCTTTTATCGGCCAGATCGGCAACACATGGCCGACACGGGAAATGGCTTCGCTCCATTTACCGGCATGACTTTTGCTCCATTCCTGGCTGGTAATCAGCAGCACGGTATCGTCCGGTGGATGATTGCAAAAGTTCTGGATTTCTTCGCTGCCGCTTTTGCCGGGCTTGCTGGTCGGCAGACGTAAATCGAATAAGCGGCGAGTGGCAAACAGACTCAAATTCGCCATACCGCCGGTTAATAATTGCCAATCAAAAGAATTGTCGGCATCCAGAATTTCGCGCTCGCTGTAGCCTTCCACTTTTGCCTTTGCACGGATTGCATCGGCGGCTTCCTGCACGAGTAAAGGTTCGCTACCGGCAATCAAATACACCGGCTTCAGGGGTTCGGAAGCCAGTTGCCGTTCGAAGCGGTCGAATTTTAATTCCATTAAAGCGATGCCTTGGATCTTTGAATGAAAAAGTAGTTTGTAGGAGGGCCCCCGATTTTCATCGGGGCAGGCTCTTGGGCCCGAACTGTTGGCCCGAACACGTCGCCCGCAAGCGGCCTCCTGCGATTAAGAGCACGTCGCCCGCAAGCGGCCTCCCACTATTTTTTAGTACGCAACACAATGTCCATACGACGAATAATTGCAGCCTGCATATCGCGGCGCAGTTCACGCTGGATCACTTCCTGTTCGGCCGGATTACCCACAGCCACGTTAATGTCGTAGGTATATTCTCGCGAGAGTTCAATGGGCTGTTTTTCCAGCAGCACACTGCCATCGGCTGCCGTCAAATCAAAATACACTTTGTAACGGGTGATGTATTCACGCACCTGGGCAAATTCATCAATGGCCAGCGGCGTGGTGTTCCAGCTTTCCGAATGAATTTTCAGCGTGGCCGTGCCTGCACCGTTAGCGGTTTTATCGGCGTTCGCACGGTCGATGCTGCTCTGCAGGCCATCGGTTAATGCGCTGTAAGTATCGGCATTGGTCACTTGCACGGCTCCGATGGAATCGGGGATTGCAAAATTAGCGCGCGGGTGAAAACCACAGGCCGATAGGCTGATCATTAAAACGCCGAGCATTAGTATTCGCTTCATTGCATTCATTCCTTTTTATGGCTTAGCCGACCACGATATTGACGATTTTACCCGGGACGATGATGATTTTTTTCACCGTCATGGCTTCAATGTGTTTCTCGACATTGGGCTCGGCCTTCGCCAGTCGCTCAATCTCTTCTTTGGGTGTTGTGACGGCCACTTCAATGGTGGCACGCAATTTACCATTGACTTGCACGGCCAGCTTCACGCTGTCGCGAGTCAATGCTTCAGTATCTACTTTCGGAAATGACATATCTTCCAGCGTAGCTTCTGCATGCCCCAGGGCTTGCCACAAAGCATGCGATGTGTGCGGCGTGATCGGATTCAATAACAAAGTCACTGCTTCATAGGCTTCTTGTTTCAAGGCGCGGCCATTGGCAGTACCGTCATCAAACCTGGATAAGGCATTCATGAATTCCATTACCGCGGCAATGGCGGTATTGAAGGTATAGCGGCGGCCGTAATCGTCACCGACTTTCTGGATGGTTTCATGCAATTGGCGACGCATATTTTTTTGTTCGGAACTCAATTGCGACAAATCGATTTTATCCACCGGGCCATCGGCAATATGTTTTTGCACTTGCACCCAAACGCGACGCAGGAAGCGCGCCATGCCTTCAACGCCTTGCTCGTTCCAATCAAGACTTTGCTCGGGTGGCGCGGCAAACATCGAGAATAAACGAACGGTGTCGGCACCAAATTTATCGACCATGATTTGCGGATCGACGCCATTGTTTTTCGACTTCGACATTTTTTCGGTGCCGCCGATAAGTACCGGCTGGCCGTCGGAAATCAGGGTCGCGCCCGTTATGCGTCCCTTGTCATCCGAGACAATTTGCACGTCGGCCGGATTAAACCAATCTTTAGCGCCGAGTTCGTTTTCACGATAAAACGTGTCGGCAATGACCATGCCCTGGCACAATAAATTGGTCGCAGGCTCATCGGTTTTTACCAGACCGGCGTCGCGCATGAGCTTGTGATAAAAACGGAAATACATCAGATGCATGATGGCGTGTTCAATGCCGCCGATATATTGATCAACCGGCAGCCAGTAATTGGCACGTTCATCGACCAGATCATTCGCACCCGGCGAGGTGTAGCGCGCGTAATACCAACTCGATTCCATAAA
>JAYSXB010000239.1:0-8672 GCA_043717775.1 Arenimonas sp. | reverse complement strand
TCAATGATGACTTCGGCTTCATTGGCGGCTTCGCGTCGCGAGGCCCGGTTGTCTTCGATCACCTGTTCCAAATCATCGACGGTATAAAGATAGACGTCAGACAGTTCGGCCACATCGGCGGCAATATCGCGCGGCACCGCTAGGTCGAGCAGAAACATCGGCTTGTGTTTACGCGCTTTTAATGCGGCCTGAATCATTTTTTTATTCAAAATAGGTTCGCGGCTCGCGGTAGCACTGATGATGATATCGGCTTCCGACAAATGTCGATCTATATCATGCAATGGCAGCGCCACACCGCCGTGCTGTGAGGCCAGCACTTGGGCGTGTTCCAAGGTACGGTTGGCAATCAATAAGCGTTTTACTTTTGCATCGCTCAAATGTCGCGCCGCCAGTTCGATAGTGTCGCCTGCGCCAATCAGCATCACATTGGCCCGGTCCATTTCGGTAAACAAACGCTGCGCCATCCGCACCGCCGCAAAAGCGACCGAGACCGGATGCGCGCCGATACGAGTATCGGTACGAACGCGTTTGGCGACTGAGAAAGTTTGCTGAAACAGGCGGTCGAGCATGCCATTGACGCTTTGAGCGTCGCGAGCGGCCTGCCACGCCATTTTGACCTGGCCCAAAATTTGCGGCTCACCCAAAATCAGGGAATCCAGGCCTGCCGCCACCCGAAACAAGTGCTTAATCGCTTGCGCATCATGATGCTGATAACAATAGGTTTGCAGGGAATCTGCCGACAACCCGTGTTGTTGCGAGAGCCATTGCAATAATTGCGCTTCTGCGCCGGCGTCGATATGCGCGTAAATTTCGGTGCGGTTGCAGGTCGAAAGCACGGCAGCTTCATGAACGCCATTCAGCGCCTGTATTGTTTTCAATGCTTTTGGCAGCTGTGCAGCTTCTACCGCCACCGTTTCGCGCAGGGCAATCGGTGCAGTTTGGTGATTTAGGCCGAGCGCGATGAAGGGCATGAAAGGGCGATGCGGGTTATGCTATTGGATAGGTGCCGTCTATTCTAACGTATTGGTGTTCCAATGATTTTTCGAGTGTTTGTGCTCGGGCTTTTGCTGCTTTCAACGCCACTGCTGGCCGATCCCTTATTGGATGAAAAAAGTCAAACCGTGGCGGCAGTCATGTCGGCTGAATATGCCCTGCAAAACAAGGACATCAAGACCGCTGCCCTGGAATACACCAAGGCGGCGCAGCTAAGCGACGATGTGAATCTGGCCGAGCGTGCTGCCAGCTTGGCATTGAGCGTAAAAATGACCGAGCTTACGCGCAAGGCATTGGTGCGTTGGCGCCAGCTGGCGCCCAATTCCGCTGCCATGTGGGCGATGAATTTACGTTTGTCGATGCAGCTCGGTGAGGCCGAGTCGGCCTTTATTTTTTCGCGAAAGTTATTGAGCTACGGTACGCCGGAATACACCAATCCATTATTTGATGTTTTGCGAACAGAAAAAACCGACGGCGGGGTGATGGCGCGGGCGGTTTTACGTGATATCGCCACAAATGCCGCAATGCCGGAAAACGTGCAAATCTGGATTCAATTATTGTTCCTGGCCGAAGCTTTGGAAGAGCCCATCGCCACACAAATATTAAGCGAAAAAATCGCGCTCAAATTTCCTGATGACTCACGTGCGCAAGTCATCGGTGCATCGGTTTCGCGAATAAAAGGTGATGAAGTCACTGCCCTGGCAATGGTGAAACGAGCCAGTATTTTGCAACCGCAAAATAACTGGGTAAAACAAACGGTATTGACCGAATTAACCCAATTGCAAGCTTGGTTGGAAGCCGAGAAATACCTGGCAAACGGGCCGCAAGATGAAAATACCTGGTTAATGCGCGGGCGCTTACTTTTAGAAGCCAGACAGCGCGATGCCATCGAAAACTTTTATTCCAGCTTGTTGCTGCAGCAAAAACAACCGAGCCAAAAACTACAGCTATTGTTCGGACAATTAGCCGATGCTAACGGGCGCTGGACTGATGCCGAGCGCTGGTATCGCGGCGTGAATGTAAGCCCGGAACGTGAGCGCGCACAGTTGCGGCTTCCGATCATGTTGCTAAAACAAAACCGATGGGACGAAGCGCTAAACCAATTGCATGCATTGCAAAAAAATGAAGACGCTGATGGTGAATATATTCGTGATAGTTATTTGATTGAAGCCGATTTATGGGCCAAGCAAGATAAAGATTTGCAGGCCATGAAGGCTTTACAGCGGGGTTTGGCGATTTTTGAAGGCGACCCTTTATTGCTGTACGGACGGGCCATGCAACACGCCAGTCAAAATCGTGTGGATGCGGCTTTGGCCGACCTGAAAAAAATAATTGACGACAATAATCAAAACGCCGAAGCACTCAATGCTTACGGCTACACGTTGGCGCAGCATAAAAAACAATATGCGCAAGCCTTGCCCTTCATCGAAAAAGCATTGAAGCTTCGGCCTGGTTCGGCTTCGGCTATGGATAGCTTGGGTTGGGTCAAGCTGATGCAGCGTAAATACGACGACGCCCAGCATTGGCTCGAAAAAGCCTGGAGTAAATCCAAGGACGCAGAAATTGCCGCGCACCTGGGCGAACTGTATTGGGTTGTCGGTCGAAAAGAAGATGCACGAAAAATATGGTCGGTCGGCCAAACCATTGATCCGCAATATGCGATGTGGCCCACGCTAAAGAAAAAATATTCACCATGAAAAAAATTATTTTTGTTTTATTCTGTCTTTTTATTACAGCTTGCCAGCCACAAATAAAACCTTTGACTGATGTGAATTATTCACAGCGGCAGCTCGAGCGCGAGTTGGCTTTGCAGACGCAAAATCAATGGAGCTTTCGCGGACGCATTGCGATCAGTGATGGCAAGCAGGCCGGCACGGTGAAGATCTACTGGCAGCAGCGTGGCGAGCAATTTGATATCGTGATTTCTCTGCCGATCACGAACCAGAAATATCGATTACGCAGCGTCAATAAAAAAGTACAGCTGGAAGGTTTCGGCATTGTAATGCTAGAAGGCGACAGTGCAGAAGCCGTGCTGCAGCAGGTAACCGGCTGGCGCGTTCCCTTCAAGGACATGCAGCTGTGGCTGCGCGGCATGCGCACCAATAGCGCGACCCGCATCGACTTTGCTCCGAGCGGCTTGCCCGCACAGTTTCGCGAAAATGGCTGGGTGGTGGATTATCGCGATTGGAATGCCGCCGTGATGCCGATGCCAATGAAAGTATTCGCCAATTCCAGCAGCGATGGCAAAAATGCGAGTGTTCGGCTGCAAATCGAGGTCTGGGAATAAAGTGGGCGAGTTTTCGCAAGTCGATGGCTGGAGTGTCTGGTCGGCGTCGGCAAAGATTAATTTATTTTTGCAAATTACCGGCCAGCGCAGCGACGGCTATCATCTTTTGCAAACGGTGTTTCAGTTGTTGGACTGGGGCGACCGCGTTCATGTTCGGCTTCGTGAAGATAATCAGATAATCCGCGTTGGCAGTGACGATTACGGTGTTGATGAAGCCAGCGATCTGATTATTCGTGCGGCAAAATTATTGCAGACGCGCACTGGCACAAGGCAGGGCGCCGAGCTTGCTGTCAGTAAAAATATTCCGCTCGGTGGTGGCTTCGGTGGCGGCTCATCGGATGCTGCAAGCGTGCTGCTGGTTTTGAATTGTCTTTGGCAGGCGGGTTTAAATAATGATGAATTGGCCATGCTTGGTTTGGAACTTGGCGCAGATGTGCCGGTTTTTATCCGGGGCCATAGCGCCTGGGCCGAAGGTGTAGGCGAAAAATTATCGCCGATCAAACTGCCAGAAGCCGCGTATTTATTGGTCGATTCGGGTGTGAGTGTGCCGACCCGCGAACTTTTTCAATCTTTGGAATTGACTCGAAATGCGGCTGCGGCGACAATAGCGGACTTCGTTTCAGGAACAGTGCTCGGGAATGCCTTCGAGCCGGTGCTGCGGGCAAGGGAACCAATAGTCGATCGACTGCTGGAAACCCTGTCCAAACTCGGTCCGGCCAGCTTAACCGGTACAGGTGGCGGTTGTTTTGTAAGGTTCAAAAGCCTTGCTGACGCCCAAGCCGCACACCAGCATTTGCCTTCCAGCCTTAAGGCCTGGGTTGCAAATGGCGTCAATAGTTCGCCTTTGTTGGCGCAGCTTGAGCACTGGACTAAAAAACGGGACTTGTAGGGGCGTCGCCAAGCGGTTAAGGCACCAGGTTTTGATCCTGGCATTCGTAGGTTCGATTCCTTCCGCCCCTGCCATTTTTTTAATGCGTTTCACCACACCGGAAGACCACCATGAGCATGCAGAATCTGCTGGTTTTCTCAGGTAACGCCAATCTTCCGCTTGCCAAAGCCGTCTGCCGGGAATTATCGGTACCGATGGGCAAGGCTCTGGTCGGCAAGTTTTCCGATGGTGAAGTGCAAGTTGAAATCGAAGAAAACGTAAGGCGCCAGGAAGTATTCGTCATTCAATCGACGTGCGCTCCAACGGCCGAGAATTTCATGGAATTGCTGGTCATGGTGGACGCGCTCAAGCGCGCCTCGGCCGGCAGTGTCACCGCCGTCGTGCCGTATTTGGGCTACGCCAGGCAAGATCGCCGCCCGCGTTCTGCCCGGGTGCCGATTACCGCGAAAGTGGCTGCAAAAATGTTTTCGGCAGTGGGCACCGATCGGGTTTTAACCATCGACCTGCATGCCGACCAGATTCAAGGTTTTTTTGATATTCCAGTTGATAACGTCTATGCATCGCCAATTTTATTGGCTGATATTTGGCGTAATCAAGGTACCGATAATGTGATGGTGGTATCGCCCGATGTGGGCGGCGTGGTGCGCGCACGCGCTATCGCCAAGCGTCTGGACGATGCCGATCTGGCCATTATCGACAAACGTCGCCCGCGTGCGAATGTTTCGACGGTGATGAATATCATTGGTGATGTCGAAGGCCGAACCTGCGTATTGGTTGACGACATCGTGGATACCGCCGGCACCTTGTGTGCAGCGGCCGCGGCACTGAAACAGCATGGCGCCAAACGCGTGGTCGCCTACTGTACTCATGCCGTGTTGTCGGGCGCTGCGATAAATAATATTACCGGTTCGTCGCTAGACGAGCTGGTGGTCACAGATACTATTCCATTGTCTGAAGCCGCCCGCGCCTGCGGTCGTATTCGCCAATTGGGCGTTGCAGAATTGCTGGCCGAAACCATTCGACGCATTGCGCTGGGTGAGTCGGTCAGTACGTTGTATGTAGATTAATTCGGGGAATTCATTCCCCCAAACCACTCACTTGGTCGCGAGTGAGTGTTATCGCCGTCGCGAGACGGTTCATTAGTAGAAAAGGTAGAAACATCATGGCAACTCATAGCATTAACGCCAGCAGCCGCAAAGACGAAGGGAAAGGTGCGAGCCGCCGCTTACGTCATAGCGGTTTTACGCCGGCCATTATTTACGGCGGAACCACTCCTCCGGCTTCCATCCAGTTTGACCACAACCCATTGTGGCTGGCAACGCAGAACGAGTGGTTTTACTCCTCGATTCTTGAATTAAGCGTTGACGGCAAAATGGAAAAAGTGCTGTTGCGCGATATGCAACGTCACCCGTTCAAACAACTCATCTTGCATCTGGATTTCCAGCGCGTTGATGAAAACACCGCTATTCGCTTCAATGTTCCATTGCACTTCCTGAATCAGGAAAAATCATCGGCGGGTAAAACTGCCGGCATTTTGGTGCTGCATGAATTGAATGAAATCGAAGTATTGTGCTTGCCACGTGACTTGCCAGAATTCGTCGAAATCGATTTGTCGGAACTGAGCGTCGGCGACATCATCCACATGTCGGATCTGAAATTGCCCAACGGCGTCAGCTTGCCGGCATTGAAGCTCGGCAAGAAACACGATTTGGCCGTTGTTATCGCCAAGCATGCCCGTGAAGAAGCCGAAGACGCTGCAGCGCCAGCCGCTGAAGTGCCATCGACCAAGTCGGCTAAAGCCGGTGCAGCGCCTGCTGCTGCCGCTAAGCCAGCCGCTAAGCCAGCTGCTAAAAAGAAATAATGACCTAGGTGCGAGCCTAGGCTCGCACTTTGGATGTTATTTATGGATGCTGGATTACGTCTCATTGTCGGCCTCGGAAATCCGGGCGCCGAACACGCCAAAACCCGGCATAACGCCGGGTTTTGGTTTATTGACGCGCTGGCAGAAAAAGCCGGTGCGCGTTTTGGTCTGGAATCAAAGCTGCACGGCGAAACGGCGAAGATTCAAATCGCAGGCAAAAGTATTTATTTGCTAAAGCCCGCCACTTTCATGAATGCCAGTGGCCGTTCGGTCATGGCAGCATTGCGTTACTGGAAGATTGAACCCGAAGAATGTTTGTTGGCGCATGACGAACTCGACATGCCGCCCGGCACCGCGCGTTTGAAGTTTGATGGCGGCCACGGCGGTCAAAATGGTTTGCGCGACACCATGGCGTTGCTGGGGCATGGCAAGTTTCACCGGTTGCGTGTGGGTATCGGTCACCCCGGTCATAAGGACAAAGTCACGCCTTGGGTGCTAGGTAGGCCAGGTAAAGATGACGAAGCTTCAATTTTGCGTGCTATTGATGACGCCATTGCGGTCATGCCGCTATGTGTTGAAGGCAATTTTCATGATGCGATGACGAAGTTGCATACGAAACGGGAGCCGTGATGCGTAAGACGGGAGACGGGAGGAAAAGCGCGGTATTTTTTAGTTTTAATTAGTTTTAAGGGATTCAAGTATCACAGCAAACTTTGTTTGTATGCCGTCTCCCGTCTTGCGCATCACGTCTCACACAAAAGAGAATTGATACGAGAGCCGAATATTATTCGTCTGCCGTCTCACGTCTCACTTTTACGGAATAGTCATGGCCATCAAATGCGGCATCGTCGGTTTGCCCAACGTCGGTAAATCCACCTTATTCAATGCGCTGACCAAGGCGGGCATTGCCGCGGCCAATTTTCCGTTCTGCACTATCGACCCCAATGTCGGTGTGGTGCCGGTGCCGGATTTGCGTTTGGCTCAGTTGGCTGACATCGTCAAGCCGCAAAAAACCATCCCCACCTCGGTCGAGTTCGTCGATATCGCCGGTTTGGTGGCGGGTGCAGCCAGCGGCGAAGGCCTAGGCAACAAATTTTTGGCCCATATTCGTGAAACTGACGCCATCTGCCATGTTGTGCGCTGCTTTGAGAACGCCGACATTATTCACGTCAATAATAAAATTGATCCCCTGTCGGATATCGACACCATCGACACCGAGCTGGCTTTGGCCGATCTGGACTCCGTCGAAAAAGCACTGAACCGCGCCGAAAAACTTGCTAAGTCCGGCGATAAGGATGCCCAAGCGCGCAAGCCTGTATTGATAAAAGTGCGAGAAGCTCTAGATCAAGGCAAGCCTGCGCGAGTTGCTGGCCTGGATGCCGACGAGAAAGCATTAATACGCGATTTGTTCTTATTGACGCTTAAGCCGGTGCTATATGTCGCTAACGTCCTTGAAAATGGCTTCGAGAATAATCCGTTTTTAGATCAGGTTCGTGAGCGTGCAAAAGCCGAGGGTGCTGAAGTTGTGCCGGTATCGGCTGCTATTGAAGAAGAAATGTCCCAGCTCGAAGATGCTGACCGGGCCGAGTTTTTGGCCGAAATGGGCCTGGACGAGCCGGGCCTGAATCGCCTGATCCGAGGTGCCTACAAATTATTGGGCCTGCAGACTTACTTTACGGCTGGCGTAAAAGAAGTGCGTGCCTGGCAGGTTCGTGCCGGATCCACAGCGCCCCAGGCGGCGGCGGTGATTCATACCGACTTTGAAAAAGGCTTTATTCGGGCCGAAACCATCGCTTTCGACGATTTCATCAAATACAAAGGCGAGTCTGGCTCGCGTGACGCTGGCCGTTTACGCCTTGAAGGCAAGGAGTATCTGGTTCAAGAAGGCGATGTGCTGCACTTCCGTTTCAACGTTTAATTATCAAGCGCTCTAAATTACCGTCATTTTGTCGTTGACAAAAACAGCTAATCCCGCCAAAATTGCGGGCTTCCTGACGGAGGGATACCCAAGCGGCCAACGGGGGCAGACTGTAAATCTGCTGTCTTACGACTTCGGTGGTTCGAATCCACCTCCCTCCACCAGTTTTATGAGATGTGTGTGTTTTGTTTGCGTCGCGTTCTTTTAAGTTTTGTGTTGCTGCAAAAAGTCAAAAAGTGCGGGAATAGTTCAATGGTAGAACATCAGTTTTCCAAACTGATTACGAGGGTTCGATTCCCTCTTTCCGCTCCATTGAATTGTGCAGCAAGCAGTGCCACTTAGTTTCAAGGTTTTAAAAGTTTTACGCTCACTTAGCTCAGTCGGTAGAGCACTTCCTTGGTAAGGAAGAGGTCGAAGGTTCGATTCCTTTAGTGAGCACCATCCGCGGTTGTACGCAAGTGCAACTTTTGTTTTTATTGAATTCAGCAGGGTTAGAGCCATGTCAAAAGAAAAGTTTGCGCGCACCAAGCCGCACGTCAATGTCGGTACCATCGGCCATGTTGATCATGGTAAAACCACGCTGACCGCGGCGCTGACCAAGATCGGTGCAGAACGCTTTGGTGGCGAGTACAAGGCGTATGACGCTATTGACGCGGCTCCTGAAGAAAAAGCCCGTGGTATTACGATTTCAACCGCCCACGTGGAATACGAATCGGCTAACCGC